>SLQM01000188.1 GCA_007131435.1 Syntrophomonadaceae bacterium | reverse complement strand
ATGCACCTTTGGATGCAGTAGTTTCGGTAAAAAAGGAACCTGTCCTCCGCAGGTCCCTTCTGTTGAAGAGTGCCGGGCTTTTTTCTCCGAATACACTGACGCGGTTATCTTCCGCTTCGAGAAAACTGTAGAACGTCCTGAAGACCGGGTTCTTTGGAGCAGGGAGCTGAGCAAGGAACTGGTAAAGCTTGAGAGGGAGGTTTTCCTGTCCGGTTACCACAAAGCCTTTATGCTCTTTATGGATGAGTGCCGCCTTTGTTCTACCTGTACGGGAGAAAGGACTACCTGCATAAATAAGGATGATGCCCGTCCCGGCCCGGAATCTCTGGCTGTTGATCTTTTCAGTACCGTGCGCAGCGTTGGTTACCCGATTAAAGTATTGCGCAGCTACGATGAAGAAATGAATCGTTACGCTATTTTGCTGGTTGAGTAATATTTACCTTTCGCCTGCCGGTACGGCTAACATTTATATTAGGCTAGAATATTGTATTTTAAAGCCAAGCCCGTCATTTTCAGACGGGCTTATGCTATGCGAATGATTAAGGATTATTCACTTTCGGGGGTAAAAGTCCGGGCTGCCAGTTCCCTGTCAAGCATTAAGATGCCGTGGCCCTTCTCTCCTACCCGTTTAACTGTGCTTAAAAGCTTGCTCATGCCTGCTTCTTCTTCCACCTGTTCATCAATGAACCACTGCAAAAAGCTGATGCTGGGGTAGTGCTGTTCTTCCTGGGCAATACTCATCAGCTCATTGATCAGGCTGCTGACCAGCTTTTCATGCTCCAGGGCCAGGCCGAAAATTTCTTCGGCTGATTCGAAATCGCGCTTGGGATCTTTAAAGCCGGTTATTACTGCTTCTTCACCCTGGTCATAAATAAAGTTAAAAAATTTCATGGCATGAAAGCGTTCTTCTTCGGCCTGTACCTCGAAGAAGTTGGCAAAACCATCAAGGTCTTCCTTCTTAAAATAGGCGGCCATAGCCAGGTAATAGTGAGCCGAAAAAAATTCATGGGTAATCTGTTCATTCAGTTTGGTTAATAACTTTTTAGATAACATTTAGTTTCTTCCTCCTTCAATAAAGATCAGGAAACATGATTTACGCATAACTGTATATAATTATATTACGAAGATCTAATTAAGGCAACATATTAAGATACACTACACGAATCTGTAAAATTAGGATTTTGCTACTTTACCAACCTTTGAAATATTGCGTCTTTTGTTTTTCTCAATTATTTCAACCTTTTTGGCAGGATTCACATCAGCAAAAAGAGAATAAGGTGAGGTCTGTTTATGTCCAGTATGATTGGCTATTTATAGTATCGGGCTTAACCTGACAAAGAGGGATTAAATTTTAAGGCCGCCTTAAACCAAGAATATGCACTAAAGGGAGTGAAATGATGGAAGAACAATTAAATACAGTATTTGCTTCATACAAGGGCGAAAAAAATGAATTGATCCCCGTCCTGCAGGATGTGCAGGAAGAGATAGGCTACCTACCCGAGGAAGCAATGCGCGAAGTGGCTCGTTTTGTGCGGGTGCCTGAAAGTAAAGTATTCGGCGTGGCAACCTTTTATGCCCGCTTTCACCTCCAACCCCGGGGTAATCATATAATCCGCCTTTGCTGCGGAACGGCCTGCCACGTGCGCGGGGCCAGCAAGATTGCCGACAGGATCAAGACTGAGCTGGATGTAGAGGTAAACGGCACAACCGAAGACATGAAGTTTACCTATGAAGAAGTGGCCTGTATCGGGGCCTGCGGCCTGGCTCCCGTGATGACCATTGACAAAACCACCTTCGGCAAGCTAGATCCCGATAAAATGAAAAAAATTCTGGCAACCTTCGGCGAAGATGCGGAAGGGGGGGAAGCATAAGTGGAAAAATTCATCGATCACTGCTGTGAGAAATGCTTCAACAGTGAAGAAAAGCGGTGTGATGTCTTTGTGGAGTGCTGCCTGGAAGGGCCGCTCTGCCATGAAAGCGAGCCCTGCAAAAAAGCCCGCCAGGAGATAGTTGAAAAATATTCACACAGTTCCGCTTTCCGGGAACACTAAATATAATTCCCATGTTTATTGAAAGGAGAGAAGACCAAAGTGTATGAAAGACATATTCTGATCTGTGCCGGAACGGGCTGTATCTCCTCGGGCGCTGACAAGGTCCAGGAAGCGCTTATAAAATCTTTGCAGGAACACAACCTGCAGGATAAAGTGCGGATCATCATGTCCGGTTGTCACGGCTTCTGTGAAAAGGGCCCGCTTTTTATCGTTTTCCCTGAAGATGTATTCTACTGCGGGGTCCAGGCTGAAGATGTACCTGAATTAGTTGAAGAATACCTGATAAAGGGCAACATGGTGGAGCGCCTGCTCTACAAGGACCCTGTATCGGAGGAAATTGTTATTAACCATGATAAGATCATGTTTTATAGCAAGCAGCAGCGCCTGGCGCTGCGCAACTGCGGGGTTATAGACCCTGAAAATATAGACGAATATATAATACGAGGCGGTTACCTGGGTCTTAAAAATGCCCTGAAGATGGAGCCGTCTGAGGTGGTTGAAGAAATTAAAAGCTCCGGCCTACGTGGCCGCGGTGGAGCAGGTTTCCCTACCGGGATGAAGTGGCAGTTTTGCCTGAGCAGTGAGGGAGCTAAAAAGTATGTTGTCTGTAACGCTGACGAAGGCGATCCCGGGGCCTTCATGGACCGTTCCCTGCTCGAAGGCGATCCCCACGCTGTTTTGGAAGGGATGATGATTACCGGCCAGGCAATAAATGCTGATGAAGGCTATATCTATGTCCGTTCCGAGTACCCACTGGCTATCCAGCGCCTGCGCACCGCTATCAGGCAGGCTGAAGAATACGGCATGCTGGGTGAAAATATTTTAGGATTTGGTTTTAACTTCAAGGTGAAAATCAAGGAAGGAGCAGGTGCTTTCGTTTGCGGTGAAGAAACTGCACTTCTTGCCTCAATCGAGGGTAGAAGAGGCGTGCCCCGTCACCGCCCGCCATTTCCTGCAGTCGAGGGACTCTGGAACAAGCCAACTGTGATCAACAACGTGGAAACATTAGCCAACGTGCCGCTAATTTTGCGCCGCGGCGCCGAGCAGTTTGCTTCCGTCGGCACCGAGGGCAGTAAGGGGACCAAGGTTTTTGCCCTGACCGGCAAGGTTAACAATACCGGCCTGGTGGAAGTGCCCATGGGTATCACCATCCGCGAGGTCGTTTTCGATATCGGCGGCGGAATCAGGTTTGGCAAGAAATTCAAGGCAGCCCAGATCGGCGGACCTTCGGGTGGCTGTATACCAGAAGAACACCTCGATCTGCCGATTGACTTCGATTCCCTGACCGCTGCCGGGGCGATGATGGGTTCCGGTGGACTGGTTGTGGTTGACGAAGATACCTGCATGGTCGACCTGGCTCGCTATTTCTTAAGTTTCACCAAGAAAGAATCCTGCGGGCAGTGTATCCCCTGCCGGATCGGCACAAACCAGATGTACGATATTTTAGAGGATATAACCGAGGGGCGCGGTAAACCAGAAGACGTTGCTTTGCTCGAAGAGTTGGCCACGGCGGTGAAGAAAGGCTCAATGTGTGGCCTGGGCCAGACTGCGCCCAACCCGGTTCTCACCACGCTGCGCTACTTCCGCGACGAGTACGAAGCACACGTTAACGAGAAACGCTGCCCTGCCCTGGTCTGTAAGCCCCTCCTGCAGTACTACATTGATGCTGAAAAGTGTATAGGCTGCCAGCGCTGCATCAAGGCCTGCCCGGTCGATGCAATTACAGGGGAAAAGAAACAACCGCACGAGATCGACCAGGAGCTTTGCACCCAGTGCTCAGCCTGTTTCGATGCCTGCCCGAAGAAAGTGAGCGCAGTAGTGGTTGTCTCGGAGGGTTTAAAGACTGAAGAAGAAGTTGAAGTATGCGAGGAGGGTTGTAAATGTCAGAGTTAATTACCTTAACCATAGATGGTGTGGAGATAAAGGCGGAAAAGGGCACCTCTATATTGAGGGCAGCCCTGGAGAACGGCATCTATATTCCCCACCTCTGCGATCATCAAGACCTGACCTCGGTCGGCATCTGCAGGGTTTGCCTGGTTGAAATTGAAGGGCGCCGGCCGACAGTATCCTGTATGACCCCGGTAGAAGAAGGAATGGTGGTTACCACTTCCAGCGAAGAGCTGGATATGACCCGCAAGGTAAACATGGAACTGCTCATTCTTCACCATGATTACGACTGCCAGAACTGCGCCAAGAATAGCTACTGTAAACTGCAGGAGTTGACCCGCTACGTCGGGATCGATGAAGAGCGGATTAGCGCCATGCGCGCACCGGCGCTCGATTTTCCGATTGATGATTCAAACCCCTATTACCAGCGTGATATGAACAAATGTGTTTTATGCGGCATTTGCGTGCGCACCTGTGAAGAGATCCAGGGCGATGAATGTATCGATTTCGCCTTCCGCGGTATTGAAACGCGGATCAGCGTGCTTGGCGACAAGCCGATTATCGATTCCACCTGTGTCACCTGCGGCGAGTGTGTGTCGCGCTGCCCTGTTGGGGCACTTGTTCCTCAAAAGGCGATTGAACCGACCTACGAAGTTGAAACGGTCTGCCCCTTCTGCGGCTGCGGCTGCAACATCCTGGTCGGGGCCAGAGGCGGCAAACTTGTCAGCTCCACGGCGGTGGAGGACAGCCCGGTCAGCGGCGGCAGCCTCTGCGTTAAGGGGCGCTATGGCCTCAGTTTTGTTAATTCCCCCGAGCGCCTTACCACCCCGCTGATCCGCAGGGACGGTGAGCTTGTTGAAGCCAGCTGGGAAGAGGCCATTTCACTGATTTCCGAAAAACTTGGCCAGTATAAAGGTGACCAGTTCGCAACTATTGCTTCAGCCAAGTGCACCGTGGAAGATAACTATGTGCTGCAGAAATTTACCCGCGCGGTGATGGGCACCAACAATATCGATCACTGCGCCCGTCTCTGACACGCTCCCACCGTGGCCGGTCTGGCCACTACACTGGGCAGCGGGGCAATGACCAACACGATTGGTGAAGTATCCGATTCAGCCTGCATCATGGCTATCGGCACAAGCACTACCGAGGCGCACCCGATTATTGGCTACCAGGTTAAAAAAGCGGTGCGCCGCGGGGCAAAGCTGATTGTTGCGAATCCGCAGGAAGTTCCGCTGGTCCGCTTTGCCGATCTTTTCCTCCAGATCAGGCCGGGCAGCGACGTTGCCCTGCTGATGGGCATGGCCCGCGTGATTGTCGAGGAAGGGCTGCACAACCAGCAATATATAGAGGAGCGCACTGAAAACTTTGAGGCCTTTAAAGAATCGCTCTCGGAGTTTAGCCTTGATTTTGTCAGCGATATAACCGGCGTACCGGAAGAAAAAATAGTTGAAGCGGCAAGAATGTATGCCCAGAACAGCCCGGCATCGCTGCTCTACTGCATGGGTATTACCCAGCATTCCCACGGCACGGACAACGTGCTGGCCTTAAGCAACCTGGCCCTGATTACCGGTAACCTGGGCAACATTTCTGGCGGGGTTAATCCCCTGCGCGGACAGAACAACGTGCAGGGCGCCTGCGACATGGGTTCGCTGCCCAACGTTTACACCGGTTACCAGAAGGTAGAAGATGAAGGGGCAAGGCAAAAATTTGAGGGCAGCTGGAAAATTGAGCTGAACCCCAAACCGGGCCTCACCCACACTGAGATTTTCGATGCCGCCTACAGGAACGATGTCAAAGCCCTTTACCTGGTTGGCGAAAACCCGGTGCTGACTGAGGCCAATGCCTCGCATTCCATCGAGGCGATGGAAAAGCTGGAATTCTTCGTTGTCCAGGATATATTCCTGAACGAAACCGCCCAGAAGGCAGATGTTGTTCTTCCGGCAGCTTCTTTTGCCGAGAAAAACGGCACTTTTGTCAATACCGAGCGCCGCGTGCAGCGGGTACGCAAGGTTATTGAACCGGTCGGTGAAGCGAAACCAGACTGGTGGATTATCAGCGCCATCGCCAATGAAATGGGAGCTGAAGGTTTTGCCTACAACAGCGCAGCCGATATTTTCAGGGAGATTTCTGCGGTTACCCCCAGCTATGCCGGAATTACTTACGAGCGACTTGAGCATGGTGGAATCCAGTGGCCCTGCCCGGCAGAAGATCACCCGGGCACCCCGGTCCTTCATACGGAAAAGTTCAATACCCCGTCCGGCAAGGGCAAGCTGATGCCACTTTCCTACAGGCCTTCTGAAGATTGCTGTGATTTTGACTTTCCCTTGATCCTGACCACCGAGCGCAGCCTCTACCAGTTCCACAGTACCATGACCCGTTATTCAGAGGGGCTGGATGAGCTGAGCGGTGGCGAACATATCAAGATCAACCCGGCTGATGCCGAGAGGATGGGCATTGCAGACGGCGACCTGGTTAAGGTAAAATCACGACGCGGTGAACTGGAAGTAAAGGCCAGGATTACCAGGCGTAGCCAACCCGGAGTAGCTGCTTTAAGTTTCCACTTTGCCGAGTGTCCGACCAACTTACTGACCAGCTCGGCCCTCGATCCGGTAGCCAAAACGCCGGAGACAAAGGTTTGCGCCATCAGCATCGAAAAAGCCTGAGTGTTGGTTATCGGGAGTGATTATTAATGCGCGCCGTGAGATTATTCTCACGGCGCGTTTTAGCGCCTCATCAAAAACATGAAGACCAGCGGAATGAAAATGTTGATCGACAGCAGCCTGCAGAGATGTAGCATCGAAACTTTAAAGGGATCGCGGTTATACTTGATCGCCAGGGCGGTCATAACCGTGAAACCACCCGGGGCCGCGGCCAGAAAGCTGGTAGCAAAATCCCAGCTGGTTATCCGGTAAATTATCCAAGCCACTAAAAAAGAGGTGGCAAACATGAAGGCTGTTGCCAGCAGGATCGGTACCAAAAAAGCTGCTTCGCCCATTGGGGCGAAAGTATCAGGGGTAACGATGTCGGCGATTGTAATGCCGATCAAGACCAGCAATAAGTTAAAAAGAGTGGTTGAAAGTCTGCTGACCGGTACCCCAAGAACAGAGGCTGTGCCGACAAAAACGGTGGAGCCAACTAATAGGCCGGCCGGAACCCCAATCCACTCAACCAGAACACCTCCCGCCGAAGCGATAACCAGGGTAACGATAACCCGTAACCAGGACTCCCTGATGGAATAAATAAAATGTGCCAGCTTTTCGTAAGTGAAATGAGCCGTTAACTTTTCGTAATATGTAATAAAACTAGCATTTATACCAGCATTACTGATTTTTCCCCTTTTAGCTTTTTCTTCCAGATCTCTGTTGCTATCCTTTTTAATTTCAATATCATTCTTGCAAGCAGAGCGGTTAAGAGTCTTTCCTGGTAAGCCTCCGAAGTTTTCTTTTTTTGACATATTATCTTTTTTGTCAATGTGACCCAGTACCAGCGGGAAGATAAATATGGTGCCCAGCAGTCGCAGTAGTTGCATGATCACGATTACAGCCACTCCTGCTCCCGAGGCGATGGCAATCACTGTAATCTCAGGCAGACCACCCATGCTGGCAGAAAGCATGGCAGTGTAGAGATCCAGTTCGGAATAGCGGGAAAGGGCAAAACCGATAAAGAAGACAATAGAAAGTGCCCAGGATACTATAATCATTGCCGATAGGGCCATTGGCTTTAGTTCACGCAGGGTACCCCTGGTCAGCATGGAACCGACAAAAATACCGATTACTACCTGTGCGCCCTGGAAGAGGAAGCCGGGAGAAGTGGGCAGGTCAATTTCCATTACCCTCAGAGCCCCGATCAGCAGGGCTGGCCCTAAAACCTCTGATGCAGGCATGCGGACTAAGGATAGAAGGAACCAGCCGATTAAGCCCAGGGCAAAAAGCAGAGCTATTTCTAAGACAAAACTAAAGATATTGTTCAAACCCCTTTAAATAAGATTCTTTCTATTACTGGTGATTCACAGATGTCACCTTATTGTTCATTCAGGAGACATTCTTCCGATGGGGGAATATTCTCATCAAGAAGATTGCTCCTGTCACAGTATACAAAAAACTGCCCTCCCTGCCGAGGAAGGACTGTTTATAAAGTTTGCTATATCATATCACAAATCTATTGACTTATATCTTTCCTTCGATCATTATCTCCCAGTAGGGCATTATGATATAATAAAAATCGTTAGGCTTTTAAAGTGCAATAGAAAGGCAGGTCCCTTTAAATGTTTCCCCTGCGCGATACCATAACTTATCATGGCGCCACTATAGCTACAATTGGCCTGATTGTTTTAAACGGCCTTGTTTTCTTTTACCAGTTTTCCCTGGGTATCGAACTGCAAGCCGATATTTTTTATGCTTTTGGCTTCATCCCTTACGCTTTTTTTCAGAACCCGGTGGGTGAATTCTACACCATATTTTCGAGCATGTTCGTGCACGGCTCGTTTATGCACCTCTTGAGCAACGTTTGGTTTTTGTGGGTTTTCGGCCCGGCGGTGGAAGGGCGCCTGGGTTTTCGTAAATTTACGCTGCTCTACCTGCTATCCGGCGTGGCAGCAGCGCTGACCCAGGGATTTGCTCTTCCTGATAGCATTATCCCCATGGTTGGTGCTTCCGGGGCAGTTTCAGGAATACTCGGGGCTTACCTGCTGCTCTTCCCTGGAGCACGTGTTTTAACAATCATTCCACCATTTATATTTTTTTTCTTCTGGCTACCTGTTCCCATCTACCTCGGCTACTGGATTATTCTGCAGTTTTTCTATGTTTTTATCGATGTGGCAGGCATTGCCTGGTGGGCCCATATCGGCGGCTTCTTTTTAGGGTTGGTGTTAGTATTATTCCTGCGCCCCAAGAGGATCTACAAGGCAGATCCCTTCTGGGAGTGCTGGCGCGATTACTGTTAGCGCATTCTTTGGAATGGGCTGGCATGACTATTGACTTGGTGCAGTGAAAAGTATAAGGAGTGAGTTGAATTGGAAAACCTGTCTCAGTTGTTCTGGATATTTATCATCATCTCTGCTTTAACACCCTACCTGCAGCAGCAGTTGCTGCGCTCGGCGCGCACCCGCAAGATGGTTGAGCTTGAAAAAAAGCGCGGAAGCAGGGTAATCACTCTTATCCACCGCCAGGAAGCTTTAAGCATTCTTGGCATTCCGTTAACCCGCTACATCAATATCGAAGATTCCGAACAGGTTTTAACGGCTATTCGCCTTACCTGTAAAGACTGCCCAATTGATTTAATTATCCATACCCCCGGTGGCCTGGTATTAGCATCTGAACAGATCGCGGAAGCGCTTCTGCGTCATGAAGGCAAGGTGACCGTTTTTGTGCCCCACTATTCCATGTCAGGAGGCACCTTAATAGCCCTTGCTGCTGATGAACTGGTAATGGATCAGAACGCTGTTTTAGGTCCCCTCGACCCCCAGTTGGGACAGTACCCCGCCGCCTCGCTGATCAAGGTAATGGAAACTAAGCCGATCAAGGATATTGACGACCAGACAGTTATCCTGGCCGATGTGGCAGGCAAAGCCCTACAGCAAGTTAAAATAACCGTTCAAAAGCTGCTAGCCAAGCACATGGATGATGAAAAGGCAGAGACGACAGCAGACAAGTTGACCCAGGGAACCTGGACCCACGATTACCCAATCGATGTAGACCAGATTGCCGAAATGGGCATCAATGTTAATACCGATATGCCGGGCGAAATATACAGCCTGATGAGCATGTTCCCGCAACCGCGAACCTCCAGGCCAAGCGTGGAATACAGTCCCGGCCCGGTCTATCCGTCTGCGCCAAAGGAAAATAGTTAAAGTGCCTGAAAGGAGTTGTTTGCAATTTCAGTTCAAACCGCTCGTCAAAACAGCAGCGTTTGCCGCTGGACCCTCAACAGGTATTCACTGATAATGCTATAATATCATTGACAATCCTTCATAAATGGGTGTTATTGAAATTGATTTGAAATTGATTAAATAAGAAACCCGGAAAGTGCTATGGCCAAAATTTTAGTTTTCATTTTTTACCTCCCATATATAATACCGTTTTAGTATAAGCTTAGAAAAAGGCATTTTTGTGGAATGGATTTTAAGATTTATTAACAACTTATCTGAAAAAAGTTATTTACAACTAACTATTGTTTGTGTATAATCAGCAGTTGTAAGGATTGTATTATAGGGGGATTGAAAAAATGAACGATATTTTACAGATTACTCTAATTGGCCTGGGGGCCGGGGTTATCGGAACCGGTTCAGGAGCTTTTATTTCGCTCTTTTTCAGGCAGCCGAGTAAGGCTGTGCTCGGGTTTATCCTGGGATTCGCCGGGGGTATTATGCTGGCGATAGTGCTTACCGACCTACTGCCTGAATCAATTGAGGCCGGTAACTTCTTTTTGGCTTTTACCGGGCTTGTGGTTGGCGCATTATTTATCCTGCTCCTTGATTTAAAAATGCCCCACTTTCACTTTTTTGAAGCAACAGAGGAAATGTCCCGTTTTCTGAGGGCCGGGACTATACTGGGGTTGGGAATTGCCATGCATAACCTGCCCGAAGGGATAGCTATCGGGGCAAGTTACGTGGCTTCGCCGGCTTTAGGATTTACCCTGGCAGTTACAATTGCACTGCATAATATACCCGAGGGCATCGCCATGGCCTGCCCCCTGTGCGCAGGCGGAATGCGCCTGCGTGGCATATTACTTTACACGGCAATGGCCGGTGTTCCCATGGGGCTGGGCGCTTTCATCGGTGCCAGCATCGGCGCTGTCTCGCCCTTTTTCTTATCCCTGGCTCTTGGATTTGCCGGGGGAGCCATGTTGTATATTATTTTTGGTGAGCTGATCCCGGGTGCCCAAAATTCGGAAAAGGGTTATTCAGGAACTTTTGGAGCCGTTTTCGGCACAATCGCCGGTATCTTGCTCTTGTCTGTTATTTAAATACATGACCAGGGCAGGGGTTGTATCCCTGCCCTTTTGCTTCAATGTGAACCCAGTAACTTTTGGTTACTGGTGAACTTTCTGAATTAATAACTCCGAATATTATTATGACATATTATAAGGGCCGTATAACCATCATTGTTTTCTTAATGTCTATTAGTCAAAAGTTGAACAAATACCTTCACAATATTGGGATCAAACTGGTTTCCAGCGCAAGCTTCCAGTTCTTGAATAGCTTCCTCATGACTTAAAGATTTTTTATATGGTCGTTCATTTGTCATGGCATCATAGGCATCTATAACTGCAAAAATACGGCATTCAACAGGTATTACCTCACCTTTAAGCCCTAAAGGATAGCCACTGCCATCCCAGTTTTCGTGGTGCTTCAAAATTAGCTCAGCAACATCCTGCATATCGGTGGACGAAGATGCAATGCGGTATCCTTTTTCAGAGTGTTCCTTCATAAGCTGCCACTCTTCTTCACTTAAAGGTCCTGATTTAAAGAGAATTTTATCCGGTATTCCCACCTTTCCCAGGTCATGTACCTGGGCCAGCAGTGCCAGGTCGGAAAGTTGTCGTGATGATAACCCCATTTTTTCACCAACCTTCAGGCATAACTTTTCAAGTCTGACAGCATGGCCTTCAGTGAAAAAATCTCTTTCAGCCAGAGTTCTAATCAAGCTTTGAACAATACCATTGCGGGCGCTTTTACTACGATGCAGCTTGTTCTTGAACATTTGATCATCAGCCAGTTTGAAAAGAAGTTTCAAGGAAGTGCTGCTGTTTTCTGCCGTGGCAACGCCAAGAGAAAGGCTGAGAGGTAAGTTAACATGTTCCTGGTTGTAAAGATAAAGCTGGTAGCGAATCTGGCGGGCCACTCTTTCGCCCTCTTCCTTGTTGACAAGCGGTAGAATTACTGAAAACTCGTCTCCTCCTACCCGGGCCAGTATTCCCTCACCGTCAAGCGCATCGCTGATAAGATTTGCACATGCTTTGAGCAGGCTGTTTCCTGCGCTCTGACCGATAGTATCATTAATCAGCTTTAAGCCATCAATATCAGCGGATATAATTGTTACTGGGTATTCTGGCTTCTGGCTGAGATACCTCAGTTTTGCTTCAAAAAAGAAGCGATTGTAGAGGCCTGTCAGCTGGTCATGGTAACTGAGGTAGTATAGTCTTTCTTCGCTGTAGTCAAGAGCTTCTTCGGCAGTACTTAACTGTTCAATTAATGTTTTTAACTCCCTGTTGGCTTTTTTTAGCGATTTTTCTTTTTCCTCCAGGGTGGTAAGGTAGCTTTGTACCTTTTGTAGCACATTATTGATAGAATTTCCAAGGGTTGATAGTTCACTGTTTTTATTGACAGGGAGCCTGTAAGAGGGATCTGCTTCCACATTTATTTTTTTTAAGTTATTTTCAAAAATTAGCAAAGGCCTGTAAACATATAAGTGCGAATAAAGAACAAAAAGCATGAAGACCAGCACAATAGCAATGCCGGCCATTACTGCTTTAACAGTCATTTGATCAACTGCAGGAGCTAAATCACTGTAAGGCATAAATGAAGCAAGATACCAGTCAGTATCACTGACAGGCAAGTAGGAGAGATAACCTTCCTGTTCATCTACCAGGATGGTGTACTCATCCAGCTTGCTGTTCCCATTAAGTGCAGCATATTCGCTGTAGTAGTCTGAAATTTTTATAAAATCAGTACCGGGGCTATATTCAATCTCAGGGTGGGCTAATATATTACCCCTGATATCAACAAGAAATGCAAACCCGGCATTGCTGCCGTTGCGTTCTGTGACAATTTCAGTAATAGTGGACATATAAATATCTCCACCCACCACTCCGGCGAATTGATCCTGCTGGAAGTATACGGGGCAGGCTACAGTGACAATAATTTTATCAAGACTGGCATTAATGAATGCTTCAGTAAAAACGGTCTGTCCATGCTCTTGTGCTTTTATGTACCAAGACCTTTGGCTTAAGTCAAACCCTGCCGGAGTTTTCCAGCCATTGGCATTAATCATGCTGTTATCGGTAGTCCCAAAATAAATTGAAACAAAATGGTCACTTGTTTCTAAAAGTGAATTCAGGTATGCAAAAATCTGATCATCATCCCACTGGTTAAGTGAAATAAATATTGCAGCAGCTTCTATTAACCTTGCTTGAACAGTCAGGTAGCCACTAATGTCATCGCTGATAGATTTGGCTGATAGTTCTGCCATGTTCCTGGCATTTTCATGCATGCTTCTGTTAGTTGAATAATGCTGATAATACCATCCGCTGAAGAGGATAATGATTGTTATAAAAGAAAGCATGTAAAGGTTCCTCGTTAAGCGATACAATAAAATCTCTCCAGGTGATTATTGTGATCAGAACCGCCTTCTGGTATGTGAGTAAGAATTCTGAAGTCAAGCGGGTGACAACTATTATTAATTATTATACCTCAAAACCCTCTTTTTTATTTGCGAAAAACTGCATATTTTGATCACTTTTTTTAAAGTTGATAATGTGCTATAATATACTAAGTCTATAGGAAATATTATAAAAATTTTATGGGAATGTACTAAATAGATAGTTTCTATAAATTAAGTCTAAATAATAGGAGTTGCTAAATAATGAATAGCAGTAATAGTAAAAAAGCAAACCGCTTGATAAATGAAAGATCACCATACCTGCTTCAGCATGCTTACAATCCCGTTGACTGGTATCCCTGGGGTGAAGAGGCTTTTGTAAAAGCAAAGAAAGAAAATAAGCCCGTTTTCCTCAGTGTAGGATATTCAACCTGTCACTGGTGTCATGTGATGGAGAAGGATTCATTTGAAGATGTCGAAGTAGCAGGTTTGATAAACAAGTATTTTGTCCCGGTAAAAGTTGACCGTGAAGAAAGGCCGGATATTGATCAAAAGTACATGGCGGCATGCCAGGCGCTTACCGGGCAGGGAGGCTGGCCTTTAACTGTATTTCTGACCCCAGAAAAGAAACCATTTTATGCTGGAACTTTTTTCCCCAAAACTTCCAGGTACGGAATAAACGGGTTAATGGAGATACTGCCCCGTTTAAAAGAATTTTGGGAAGAAGATCGTGACAGGGTGGTTAAGGCAGCAGATGAACTGGTAGATGCCCTGCGAAAAATGTCAGCCGATGATGGTGGGCAGGTAAAAAAAGTAAGCAGTTTAGAAGAACTGCCGGCTGCCGATCTTTTAGATAGAGCCTATCAAAGCTTTAAGAAAAGCTATGATAGTGATTACGGGGGTTTTGGTAGTGCCCCCAAGTTTCCAGCGCCTCATCAATTGCTATTTTTACTGCGCTACTGGAAGAGGTCAGGAAAACAAGAGGCAAGAGATATGGTTTTAGAAACCCTGCGAAAAATTCACCGCGGAGGAATTTTTGACCAGTTAGGGTTTGGCCTGCACAGGTATTCGGTAGATGAAAAATGGCTGGTCCCACACTTTGAAAAAATGCTCTACGACCAGTCTCTTATAGCCTTAGCAGCGCTTGAAGCTTTCAGGGCATCCGGCGAACCGGAAATGGCCCTGTTTGCCCGAAAAATATTTTCTTACCTTAACAGGGATATGCAATCTGAAGAAGGGGCTTACTATGCTGCAGAAGATGCAGACAGTGAAGGTGAAGAGGGGACTTTTTATGTCTGGCGCCCTGAAGAAATAGTTCGTATTCTGGGCAGTGAAAAGGCAATCCTGGTTAATGAATATTTCGGGGTTACCGGGAACGGCAATTTCGAGGGGAATAGAAGTATTATGCACAGGCAGTATGATGATCATGAGTTCGCAAAAGCAAAAGGTATGACAGTTGAAGAGTTAGATGCCATCCTTGAAGGTGCCCGGGAGAAGCTGTTATCTGCCCGCGGCAAGCGCGAAAGACCGTTTCTTGATGATAAAATTATAACTTCCTGGAATGGAATGTTAATTGCCGCCCTGGCCAGGGGCTCCGTTGTGCTTGAAGATAAGGAATACCTTGAAACGGCTAAAAAAGCTGCCTCCTTCATTTTGGACAGGATGGCCCTGCCCGACGGGCGTCTTGTGCGGCGTTACCGTGAAGGCGAAGCAGCTATTGATGCTTTCCTTGATGACTATGCAAACCTGGCCTGGGGGATGCTTGAAATATACAAGGCCGGTGGAGAAAAAGAGTATCTTGATCAGGCTGAAACGCTCGGCAGGAAAATGCTGGAGCTTTTTGACAGGAGCGATGGTTTTCTAAATTATGCTGCCCATAGTGAAGGCGAAAGTGATTTTGCCGAAAAAGCGGAGGCCTATGATGGCGCTACTCCATCAGGAGTTTCAGTAGCGGCTATGAACTTGCTGCAGCTAGGTAGAATGTTCCAGGACAGCAAGCTGGAGGAAAAAGGAATTAGCCTGATTATTGCCCAGCTTGACAGGGTAGATCGCTATCCTACCGGGTTTGCCTATCTTCTCTCTGCCCTTGATTTTTCTGTTTCAGAGGCAGGGAAAAAATTTACCTGCGATGTCGATGGCAGCTGCGGGTGGGAATAACTTTTCTAACCCCGCCGCGCGGGTCTTTAACATCTCCCTCGTAGCGTGGAATGATATGCATGTGGAAATGAAAAACTGTTTGGCCTGCGAAATGGCCGATGTTGGCCCCGATGTTGTAAGCATCGGGGTTATATTTTTGATCAAGAAAAGCTTTTAGCTGAAAAATGAGTTCCCTGATAGCATTATGCTCATCGGCAGAGGCATCAAAATAGGTTTCCACGTGGCGTTTAGGGATTACCAGCAGGTGCCCCTTGCTGGCCGGGCAGTCATCGTAAAAAGCCAGGGCCAGGTCATTTTCAGCTACAACATCCAGTGTTTCCCTGTTGCAAAATACGCAGTCGGTCATTAGTAATTCCCCCTTTTTTGGACATGAATATCATACCATAACTGGTGCAGACCGGGTCAAACTCAATGGCGCTAATATCTAACGGTTCCGGCAAAGGCCCTTAACGTGAAAGATGCGCTGATTATCCTTGTAATTGAAGCAAAAAAGCAATAATATATGAATATATTTTTAAAAGATTTTAAATCTCGGAGATGATCAAAATATTAGAGGAGGAAGCGCGGTGGATGATTACAGGAATAGTGCCTTCATGTTTGTGCTTGGAGCAATTGTTGCCTTATTCGTTACAGTTCAGTGCATAGTTTTTTTACGCAAAGCCTGGCAGGAAGGAAAAAGAAGAGGGGTACCTGAAGAAAAAATGCGCAAAACGGTTTTATCGAGCGCTGTTTTTACCCTTGTTCCCTCAATGTCAATCCTGCTGACTATGCTAACCCTCTCCGGGGCATTAGGCCTGGCCCTGCCCTGGATCCGTCTTTCGGTAATCGGGGCCATTACTTATGAACTGCCTGCAGCGGAAGCGGCAGCCCAGGCCACAGGGGCCAGCCTGATGGGCGCTGCCGTGCCGGTAGATGTTTTTTCGGTGATTGTCTGGGTTATGACTCTTGGTATCATGTCCGGACCGATATTTATTATTGCTTACTTTAAAAAGCTCCAGGGAAAGGTAAATAAGATCAAGGCTGAAGATAATCGCTGGGGAGCCCTGCTGGTATCGGCCATGTTTGTAGGCCTGATATCATCTTTTTTAGGCAGTGCCCTGGCAGGTGGAGTGGTTTCAATTCTCACCCTTTTTTCCTCCGCCCTGCTGATGGTGATCTGCATCCAAGTTGAGCAGCGGGCAGGTTTGAAAGCTTTTAAAGATTTTGCCCTGCCATTAAGCATGATCGGGGCCATGGCTCTGTCAATACTATATAGTGGATTGCTGGGAGGTTAAAGATATGACTGATCATGCAGCAAAAAAAAATAGCATTATCAACAATCAATCCGGCAACGCCGCCTATGAAGTTACAATTCACCGCATGGGCCGAATCTGGATGAGCATTGCAATCCTGGTTATCTTTGCTGTTCCTGTCTCCATCTCCCTGTTTTTTAATACCTGGCCTGCAGCGGGGCCCCTGCTGGGCGGCCTGCTGCCGATCATGATGATTTATGTTCCCATCGGTATTATCGAGGTGATTACCTTTTCGCCAATGCTGGGAAGCGGCGCGACCTACCTGGCCTTTACTACCGGCAATCTGACTAATTTAAAAGTGCCCTGTGCTTTAAACGCCCTGGAAATTACCGAGACTGAACCGGGCTCAGGGCAGGGTGAAATTTTATCAACCATCGCCGTAGCTACTTCTTCCATGGTCACCAACCTGGTTTTAGTCCTGGGGGTTCTCCTTTTTGTCCAGCTAACCCCCATTTTAGCTTCACCAACCCTGCAGCCGGCTTTTGAAAATATACTTCCCGCCCTCTTTGGAGCGCTGGGTTATCTATATATATCAAAGAATTGGAAGCTAGCGGTTGTTCCCGTCACCCTGATGGTTATTATTTTCTTGATTGTACCCACTGCACCGGTAGGAATCCTCATACCTGTCAGTGCCCTGTCGGCTATCGGTGCCGCAAGGTTGATGTATAAGCGTGAAATGATTTAAGGAGGTTCCGGAGCGATGGCAATAGCTGTAATATTGGGCCTGCTGGCACTGCTGGCTGCAATTCTTGTAACCAGGGCAGCGCTTCACAGGCCAGAAATAAAAGGACATGTTGAAAACGAAGCGGCACCTGAGCGAAAAATAAATGAAACAGCTGCAGCAGAACACCTGGCTGAAATGGTACGCTGCAAAACTATATCCGCCGGTTTAAAGGAAAATCAGGACAACGGCACCAGCTCGTCGGGAAAAGAAGAGCTTTACGGCGAATTTGTTAAGTTTCGCAGCCTGCTTGAGGAGTTTTATCCTGAAAGCCACAGGGTTCTTAAAAAAGTGCTGATTAGCGGTCACTCACTGCTTTACAGGTGGAGAGGCGAGTCTGAAGATAATCCGCTGGTTTTAATGGCTCACTATGATGTTGTACCGGCCGATTCCGGAGATTGGAAATATCCTCCCTTTGAGGGGATTATTGAAGATGAAGTAATCTGGGGTCGCGGCACCCTCGATACGAAAGCAACCCTGTGCGGCATTTTTGAAGCCGTCGAGCAGTTGATTAAGGATGGTTTTACACCGCAGCAAGATATATATCTTTCTTTCGGCCATGACGAGGAAACGATGGGCAATGGAACTTTCTCCATAGTTGAACATTTAAGGGATCAAGGCATCCGCCCTGCCGCTGTATTAGATGAGGGAGGGGCCATTGTAGAAGGTGTTTTCCCCGGGGTAAAGTCGCCGATCGCGGTTGTGGGTATGTCAGAAAAAGGGGTAGCCGACATTGAAGTTCTGCTGCGCGGCAGCGGAGGTCATTCCTCCACACCGGGCCCGCTAACTCCTTTAAGCGAGCTTAGTAAAATTATCCTGCGCCTGAATAAAAAACCCTTCCCAGTATATCTTCCCGGCGAAGTGTTGGAAATGTTCTCAGTGCTTGGCAGGCACATGCCCTTCGGTTTTAAGATTATTTTTGCCAACCTCTGGCTATTTAAACCCTTGTTGAAAGTTGTGTTGCCCCGTTTAAGCAGAGAACTTAATGCCCTCTGCAGGACTACATGTGTATTTACAATGGCGGAGGGAAGCAGGGCCAGTAATGTTCTCCCGGAAAAGGCAAGGGCGGTTGCCAACCTGCGCCTGGCGGCTGTTAATCCCATTGATGACGCACTTACGCATGTAAAAGTGCACGCGGAAAAAGCGGCCGGGAAATCGCTGAGAGCCAGGGAACCATACCAGTTAGAAGTAAATATTGTTCACGGTCATAACGCTTCACCATCGACAAGCACATCTTCAACCGCGTATATAAAGCTCAGGGAAACCATAGAGGAAACTTTCGCGGGAACTATTGTAACTCCCTATATTATGCTGGGCGCATCAGATTCCCGTCACTACTGCGCCATATGCGACAGCATTTTAAGGTTTTCTCCAATCCGGATGAGCAAAGAGGAACTGCGCAGTATTCACGGGGTGGATGAGAGGATTCCTGTTGTAAAGCTAAGTGGGGTCGTGAAGTTCTATTTAAGCCTAATCAGCAAAGCTTAACCATCTCTGGTATAATAACCAGGCAGGATTAACAATGGGTTTTGGTGAATATTTGATGATTGTGATGATTGGGTATTAAATTGATCCAGGAAGAGCTGTCATAATAATTGTCGTAGTTTTAGAAATATATTATTTTGCTCAGTAGTAGTTATCTCAGCTTATCTACTAATGCAGCACAATGAAAGGACTCCGGCAGATGAAGTTAAAAAGATACCTGCACCTGGCCCTTTTTTTAGGTTTACTTCTGTTTTTACCAGCGCTGCTATACATGGTGGAAATCATAAACCCTGATTTTATCATGCATGCAATTGAGGGAGACGGTGGTCTGCCTGGAGAACATGACCTCGAACGAACAAATTATTATACCCTGGTTTACCGGTATAATAAGGATAAACTGGTTTTTAGTATAAAACATCCCAGCGAAGAGCTGGATGCTGAGAAAGCGCCTGATTTAAAAACACAGCTTTCTGAAAGTGAATGTGACAATTCTATTCCGGTAATCAGGCAGCAGGTTGAAACACAGCCGGATAAACCTTCAGCTTCAAACCAGGTGGCATCCGGGACAACCGTCAGCAGCTCCTCGCTGAGCGCCAAGGAGCAGGAGATGCTAAACCTTGTTAACCAGGCCCGTAGCAATGCCGGGCTTTCCCAACTCCAGGTCTGCAGTGAACTTACCCGTGCTGCCAGGGCAAAAAGTAAAGATATGATTGATAACAACTATTTCAGCCATACGTCTCCGCGTTACGGTGGCCTGGAAGGATTATTAAGAAACTTTGGAATTAGTTACCGTTCTGCCGGAGAAAACCTGGCCATGAATTCCAGCGGATCAGTTAGTGCCGCCCATAATTCCCTGATGAATTCGCCCGGGCACAGGGATAACATATTAGGCAGTAGCTACAGGTTTGTGGGTATCGGTATTCACGTAAAAAGTGACGGCAGCCATTACTATACCCAGCTGTTTGTGGGACGCTAAAGAAAAGAACAGTTAATTATTTTTAATCCAGGGAACTGTTCTTTTTTGTTTGCCCGGCTTCTAAGTACGGACGGGAGGTTTAGGTATGAAAATAGCTATTTGTTCTTTATTGACAATTTTGATAATTGCACTTCCGGTAGGGGCCCAGTTTGATAATGATTATTATGAGCCGGAAAAAGAATTCTTTTACCGGGGCCGCGTGCTGGAAGTTGATGAGAGTAAAGAAGAGGAGCATGATTATTATACTATCATTGAGCAGGAGGTTATTGTTCGCCTGACAAGCGGCCCTTACAGCGGTAAAGAGATAACAATTGTGAATACTTTTTTTGCCGGAGACCCTGTGTTTGACTTCCTCCTGGAAGAGGGCCAGGAGGTAATTGTTGTAGCAGTGGGAGAAGAAGGTAACTTCGAACGGGCTTATGTCCAGGACATGGCCCGTGATCGCGGGGTTTATTACCTGATTGCCGTGTTCCTTGTTGCGCTGCTGCTCGTTGGGCGGATGAAGGGCTTAAAGACTATTATCACCCTTGGTGTTACAATTTTACTGGTTTTCAGGTTCCTGCTTCCCCTGCTCCTGGTAGGGTACAGCCCAATATTGCTTGCTGTATTTACTGCTATAATGGCTGTTACATTTACCCTTTTTGTTATTGGCGGTTTTAACAAAAAATCTGTTGTGGCAATTGTCGGAACGGTAAGCGGGGTCGTAATTGCCGGCCTAATGGCTTTTTGGGCTGGCAGTCTCGCCAGGTTGACCGGTTTTGGGACCCACGAAGCGCAGATGCTTTACTTTATGGATCACACCATAGATTTCAGGGGGCTTCTTTTTGCTGGAATTATAATCGGTTCCCTGGGAGCAATTATTGATATAGGGATGTCCGTAGCTTCAGCTGCGGCAGAGATAAGGCAAGCCTGCCCGGATATAAAACCCCGGGAACTTTTTCAAGGTGCTCTAAATGTAGGGCAAGATGTAATGGGAACCATGGCCAATACCCTGATCCTGGCTTATGTGGGCGCAGCAATACCCATGCTGCTGCTGGTAATGGGCTATGAAATCGATTACCTGAAAGTGATCAACATGGACCTTATAGCAACGGAATTTGTCCGTGGCATAGCTGGCAGCATTGGCCTGATTTTCTCAGTTCCCATAACAGCAGCGCTTTCTGCCTATTTTCTTGCAGATCGAAGTGCATAAAGACCTGTTTTCATAACTTTATTACAAAACCAGCCAACACGGCTGGTTTTTTTTCATTACTGTTGGTTCGCCAAATGGCCTTAACCGAAAAAAGTATTAACAAACCTTCTGAAAACATCGGCTCCGCCAATAATCGTTCCGATAGTACTGCCCAGGTTGGCAAAAACAACGACCAGCAGGATATGGGTAACCCTGTTACGCCAGAAACCCTTTAAAGTCTGAATGTCTTCAGAAAGATTTTCAAAATCTTCTACGTTAGGTTTTCTCATAAAAGCTTCCGTAATTCCAGCAAACCAACCTGCAGCCAGCAGGGGGCTAAGCGAACTGATCGGAGCGGCAATAAATGCAGTTAAAATGGCCAGGGGGTGAGCAAGAGCGAGCGCTGCACCAAGCACTCCGAGCGACCCGTTCCACAAAACCCAGCTGATCACCTGTTCAATCCCCGTTGCCCGGTCAACTGAAAAGGTGGCGGCAATAATGCTAATTATTAAAAGGGGGATCATCCAGGCAATAACCTTTGTTGATTTTGATGCAGGCTTAACTTTTGACAGCTCTTCAAGGTCATGTTCCTTGTAGATTTCTTCTTTAATGCCCGGGATATGACCAGCACCCAGGACTGCAATAATTTTTTCACCGGGAGCTGTTTTGATTTTCTGGGCAAGGTATTTGTCGCGCTCGTCAATGATTATCGATTTAAGCCGGGGAAAAGAACCTGCCAACTCATCAAGGGCGGCACTAAGCATATCTTTGCTTTTCATTTTTTCAATGTCTTCCTCGGTCAGTTCTTCACCCATAAAAAGACTGAACATAAGTTGAAAAAAAAGTTTCAGCTTGCCATAAAAACCGACGTTGCGCCACAACCTGAGCATAGTTACCTGGATATCCCTGTCAGCCAGACAAATTCTCGCTCCTACTTTTTCAGCAGAAAGGACACCCTGTTTCATCTCCAGTCCGGGCTCTACGCCGAATTGCCTGGCCAGCCTTTTCTGGTAGGAGGATACTATCAAATTAGCCAGCAGCAGAAAGGCTTTACGCTCCTTGAGGATCTTAAAAATATCAGTGTTTTTCCATCTGTTTTTATCAACCATCGCCTGGTAACGGGCCTGGCATAGCTCAATACAAACCGTATCCGGGATTTCAGATTCTATTACCTCTTTAACCTCGTCTGCGCTCTTCTTGGATATATGAGCTGTACCGATCAGGATTATCTGGCGGTTATTTAACTCTATGCGGTGTATGTTTTCGCTTATCAACCGATCACTGCCTTTTAAAATTGCTGTAACATAAGGATTTTACCATGGATAATAGGTGCCGACAAATATTAATTTTCTTACCCGGTTTCTTCCCTTTGCTGTTAAAGGTTTTCAAGTTAGAGAGGAATAAATAATTTTATTAAAGAAGTGAATGAATACTGGTATTATAGCCATTAGTAAAAAATTGCCAGGATCAGACCCACGGTTAGCATGATTGCCCCGTAAATGTTTACCTGCTTAATCAGGGAGTAGAGTGGGGTTTTAAAATATTCATTGGTCAGGTAAGTGCAGAGGTGAACAGGGGAGCCGAAATACCCGGCATATGAGCTTAAATAAATGATTCCGAAATAGCGTACCGAGAACATATCCGGGCCAAAAAAGGGAATTAGAACGGGCAGGGCGATTCCGAGCGACGCTGTATTGTTGCCGGTAATGAACCCGGTAATGAATGGTAAAACCACGATAAGCACCATCAGGGGGAGTCCCTGTTCAACAAGAAAATAAACTGCCTGTTGAAAGGATTCTGCTTCCAGCATAAAATCTTTATATACAACAATGGCCAGGGTTGACAGCGCTATGGGCCAGTTAAAACCTTTAAGAAGAATTGCCAGGCGGTTACCCAGGGCTTTTGTTCTTTCCCTGGCCGGTAAATTAATCAGTAAGCAGACCGCAATTCCTGCCAGCAGGGCCAGGGGGAAAAAAACTCCAAGCGCCAGGCCAAGGACCATGGCCAGCAGGTAAGGGGACGCGGAAACTAAAACGGCAGCTAAGGCCTGCCCGGTTCTCCCGCTTTCGCGGGCTTCCAGCGGCTCGATGCTGCTGCGCGGGTAGCGGTAGAGAAGGATGATGGTGGCAATTAAGAATACAATGGCAATAACGGGAACGGTAAATCCCAGGTAACCGGCTATGCTGATGCCGGTAATGCCTGATGCTAAAACCAGGCTGGAGTTAAAGGGGGTGATCAGTACAACAAGGTGGCGGTATACCATGTTCGACATGGCCAGTTCTGTGGGCGACATCCTTAGCTTATGCCCCGTCTCTTCAACCATGGGCGCTGAAATGATTGCCCCACCGGGAACTGTCGAGAAAAGTGAGATTGCTGCCGGGAAAATCATTAATAAGGCCCTTGGATCTCGTACAAGGTAGCGCAAGTTGTTAACCAGTTGCTCCATGGCGCCAATTTCCTGGTGTAGGTGTCCCAACAGGACAATAGCTGCAACCATTGTTACCAGGTAGAAAGCTGTATAGCTTGTTAATGAATAATATAGAATGGCCAGGTTTTCAGAAAAATTGTTGTTATTGGTAAAAGCCAGGACAGTTATGGCGATCAGCAAAACCCAGTACATTTTCCACTTGTTACGGATCAGGTAAATAATCAAAAATATTGAGATTATAACTCCTGCTCCTTCTATAAAGTCTCTAGTTAACCAGTCAAGCAAAGCTGCACCTCATTCTTTTGATAATAAAGCATCTGGGTACTATTATACTTGAAAGCTTTTTTTTAGACAGTATAACTTGATTATAAAAACAGATATGATAAAATGACAAAGGCAAGCTGAAAATTTTTTAATAAAATTTTTTAGTTTAGATTTTTTCTGAGCTGACCAGGATTAAGTATAACGGAGGTTCCTTATGACAAAAAAGATAATATTATCTCTTATTTTAATTGCCTGCCTGCTTATGGCAGCTGCCTGTGGTAATCAAGAACCAAATATTGCCGAAGATGAAATATCTGTCGAAGTGTCAAATAGGACAGAAGAAATAATCGTTTCTTTTGCAGTATTTTATGGTGATAATCTCGATGAATGGGGAGAAGAACTTTTAGGTGATGAAGTAATAGAACCCGGTGAAACTTACACTTTCCTGCTTCCCGAAGGACAATACACGGTTCTATTTTTTACTTTTGAGAACTATATTATTAATGCGGCCAGGAATTTTGATGAAAGCATTAGTATCCAAATTGGTGGGGAAGAGAAAGTGCCGGTTCTGTTCAGAAACCTGACCGAGGGAGATATTGCCTTTTTATCTATCCTCGAAAGCGGCAGTATTGATTTTGAAGAAGAAACGTTGGACGAAGAAGTGGTGGATAAAATATTTGATGCCGACATGCTGGGTGACGAAGTTTTACCGGCTGGTCTTAGCCGATTTATATTTTTATTGCCCGGGGTTTACGATTTTATTGGCCTGAATTATGACCTGGAAGTAGTATTCGGGCATAGTGAAATAGAAATTGAAGAGGGTTCAACCATTACAATAGGCCAGGAATAACTGGGCAATTATGAAATCCTACTGATAAGCCGCATTACTTCTGCGGCTTTTTTACTTAACAGCTCAGGGCCCCTTGCCACTGATTCTTCCAGGCTAAGCGGCCCATCAGCAATGGCGAAACAGGCGGTTATACCTTCACGGTGAAAGCTTTCCCGGCTGCCTGAAATACTGCCGGCCAGGGCAAGTACGGGAACATTTCTCTTCTTTGCCCTCCTGGCTGCGCCTATCGGCGACTTGCCGTGCAGCGATTGCCCGTCAAGCCTGCCCTCCCCCGTTACCAAGAGAAAGCAGCCTTCCAGGTGGCGGTCAAAATTCAATGCGTCAAGCACCAGCTCAATGCCCGGTTGTAATTCTGCCCCGAGGAAGGCAATTAAGCCAGCGCCTAGTCCGCCGGCGGCCCCGGCGCCCGGCAGCTGGTCGACATTAATTCCAATTTCCCTTTTGATCACTGAAGCGTAATTTTCAAGGGCCCGGTCAAGGTTTTTTGCCATCTCCGCTGATGCGCCTTTTTGCGGTCCATAGACAATTGAAGCTCCGCGTGGGCCGATAAGGGGGTTGTCAACATCACTGGCTACAAGAATTTTTGTTCTTTCTAAGCGGGGGTCTATTTCTTTCAAATCTAAGCTTTCAAGTTTTATTAATTCGCTTCCACCTTCAGCTAACGGTTCTTTGTTAAAGTCATTAAATTTAACGCCCAGGGCCCGGGCCATGCCTGCTCCACCATCATTTGTTGCACTGCCGCCAATCCCGACTATAATCTCATTACACCCATGATCCATGGCAGCCTTAATTAGCTCCCCTGTTCCATAAGTACTGGTAATTGAAGGATTTCGTTTGCTTTCAGAAACCAGGTTTAAGCCTGAGGCAGCAGACATCTCAATAACGGCTTTCACCTTATCTTCAATCAATCCCCATTTTGCCTTGACCGGGTTGCCCAGTGGACCAGTTACCATCGTCTCAATTACGGTTCCGCCAGCTGCATTGACCATGACATCGACAAGCCCTTCTCCACCATCAGATAGTGGAAGCTTAACCAATTTAGCGCCTGGGTTAACTTTTTTTATGCCCAGGGCGATGGAATTAGCGGCCTCTATGGCGGTCATAGAGCCTTTGAATTTATCAGGAGCAATTAAAATTTTTATAGCGTTACCCCCCAAGATTAAAGGATGGAAACAATTTTCTACAGCTTTACTAATTCCTCCTGCAAAGAAAAATCATTATTTCTATATTGTCTAATTATTTTTGATGGGATACAATCACTATGTAAAATTATTGATAAATTATAAACACTCTAATTGTAATGACCTGGAAGGAGCATGGTTCGTGGAAAAAAGCGATCACCGATTCTTTGCTGAGACATATTTAGATAATAGGGCCGAATTTCGTGCCCTTTTAACTAAAGTGAAAGATTACTGGCCGGAAGCATGCCTGAAAAGCCACCCACTTAGAGGTTTTGAGGATCAATTGACAACAGAGGTTATCGAAGCAGCTCCGCTTAGAGATAATGATCTCCTGCTAATGCTTTCCTGCGGACTGCACGGTATTGAAGGCTATATCGGTAATGCCGTGATAAGGCTTTTTGCAGAAGAGTATCTTCACTGTCTGAACCCTGAGACAACTGGTTTAATCTTCGCATCTCCCATCAACCCCTGGGGCATGGATAAACGTCGTAGGGTTAATGAGAATAACGTTGATTTAAACCGTAATTTTATCTATGATCCCCAACTGGTTCGTGATCATGTTAACGCGCGCTACAGTGAATTAGAACTATTCTTAAACCCTCCTTCGCCGTTGAAGCAGGTAAGGGGGTTATTTTTCTTCCTTCAGCTTTTGGGTCGCTACGTGAGAATGGGATCAGGATCTTTCCGTGAAGCTGTGCACATGGGCCAATATGTTAATCCAAAGGGCCTCTATTACGGGGGAAAAAGCTTTGAAGAGTCAGCCGTGATCATGAATAATATTTTCTATAATACCATTGAACCTTATAAGAAGGTTCTTTTTATCGACATGCACAGCGGTTATGGGCCGCGTTACCAGATGACTTTGGTCAACTCAGTCCATGAAAGCCGTGCCTCCGGTGACTTGGTAAAGGAATTTAATTATCCGCTGGTAGTTAAAACAAACCCTGAAGAATTTTACCAGATGCAGGGCGATATGATCGATTACTTTTACCTGTTGATGAAAGATCTTTACCCCGAAAAGCCATTTTATGCAACCAGTTTTGAGTTTGGCACTTACGGCGATTCTCTGCCCGCTGCCTTAAAAAGCCTTGAAGCGATGATTAATGAGAACCGGGTTTATCATTACGGTGCGGTTAGCGCTAAAGCTGCTGAGCAGGCAATAGCTGATTTTAGCGAGCTTTTTTATCCCCTGGAGGAGAAGTGGCGGTTGAAAGCGATCAGCGATGCCAGGCAGGCCTTTCACGGAATTTTGAAAGAAGAGGGTTTTATAAATGGCGGTTCCTGAAAACAGCACAAGCCTTCCCTTTATGATATAATTTTAGTAATGATTCTTAATTGCTTTTGTTTGATTAAGAAACTACAAATATTTCCGGGAGGTTTTATAATGTCTAACCTGTCAGTTTCTGCAGCAGCGCTGGAAAAAATGAAAAAAGCGGGCGGCCCTCACGTTCTCTACATGGCAAGCCGCGGCGGCTGAGGTGGCTGTGTATATATCCCTGCCGTGCGAGCAGGCAAACCAGCAGAGGAAAATGATTTTGAGAAAACTGAAGTAGAGGGTATACCTTTTTATATCCGTAAGGATATGGTTGACAAAAAATATAATATAAGCTGGGTAGGGTTTTGGGTGTTTGGCCAGTATGTAGTAGAACAGCTTGATCATTGAGGGAACGGAACTATTCACCTCTCTTAACGACTGCCAATGTTCAGAGATAACAGGTATGAAACAAGTTAAACTATTTAAAAAATTATGCGGGACAGTTACTGTAACTGTCCCGCTTGTCGTATATTGCAAGTCAGGTGGATAGTATTTTCAAACGAAGTATGAGCCGCCCTGATTTTTATAGCGATTTGTCAGGGACAGCCTGGAACTCATCCTTTTCTGCACCGCATACGGGGCATTTCCAGTCGTCGGGCAGGTTTTCAAAAGCTGTTCCCGGGGCAACACCATTTTCTATGTCTCCTATACCCGGGTCATAAGTATAATCACAGAGTTCACATACGTAGCTTTGCATTAAATATTCCTCCTCGTTAGGGTTGTCTTTAGCCTTTACAGGCTTTATTATTAAGATAATAGCTCATAGTTACTACCAGGTCAAACTAATAAAACTGATGACTGTTAGGCCGATTTAAAAGAAAGGTTGTTTAGATGTATTATAGAAATAAGCCCCGTAAAACTGAAAGAGGTTGGATGACATTTGGGCTTCTGGTTTTTTTTATTGTGCTTATCTTACTGCTGGTTGCTTTAAGTGTAGACGGTAAGGATTTAATGATAACCGAAATAATGGCCAGCAATAGGGTTGTGCTGCAGGACGAAGATGGAGATTACCCGGATTGGATCGAGATACATAACCCGAAGAGCAGGGCCATCAATCTTGAGGGCTACTGGCTATCCAATGATCCTGATGAACCCATGCAGTGGATGTTCCCAGGTATTGTCATAGAACCCGGTGAACACCTGGTTGTTTTTGCATCCGGTAAAAATCGGTCAAGCCCTGATCGTGAAAACCTGCATACCGATTTTAGAATCAACCGCAGCGGTGATGCCGTGGTGTTTGGTCATATTGACGGCCGTATACTGGATGAGATCGTTTTCGAAGAAAAAATTCCATCAAATATTTCATTCGGTCGCCCTCAGCCTTATGGTGATGAATGGGCTTATTTCCTGGATGCCACTCCGGGAGAACCGAACGAAAAAGAGCCTTATGAAGATGTTTTTAATCTGCCTGGAGCCCAAGACCACCCCGTTTATATTAATGAATTTTTAGTACGCAATTATACTTCCATAATGGATGAAGACAGCGAACTGCATGAGTGGATTGAACTTTATAATTCCGGAGATGCAAATATTAATCTCGAAGGATACTGGCTCTCAGATAAAGAAAGTAACCCTTTCAAGTGGAGGTTTCCCGGTGTTACAATCGGGCCCGGGGAATACCTAATTATTTTTGCCTCGGGTAAGAACATTGATGATCCTGACAACCCCTTTTTGCATGTTAACTTTGGTTTAAATGATCGAGATGATGAACTGGTATTTAAAACACCAGATGGAAAAACTATTGATTTGATCCCCATACGAGCTCAGCATGATGATATTTCATACGGCCGCGATCCCGGTGATCCAGATTCCTGGCTGTTCTTTCCCCGTCCCACACCCGGCGAAGTTAATAAAACAATGGGCTATGAAGAGTTGGCTGCTTATCCTGCAGTAGAAGAGGGAACCCTGATAATTAGTGAAGTTATGGCTGAGAACCTGACCACAATCGCCGATGAAGATGGAGACTACCCGGATTGGATTGAGCTGCACAACCAGGGCACTGAGCCGGTAAATCTTGAAGGTTTCGGCCTCTCAGATGATGAGGATGATCTGTTCCGCTGGGTACTGCCCTCTGTCGAAATTAATCCAGGTGATTACCTGCTTGTATTTGCTTCCCGTAAAGATCGCAGGGATCCTGAAAATGACTACCTGCACACTAATTACCAGATCCAGGCGACAGGTGAAACCATATCCCTGACCCATCCAACCGGCCTGGTGTTAGACAGCCTGCATTCCGGCAAACTGCTGCCTGATTTATCTGTAGGCCACTGCCCGGGCGGGAGTGGGAACCGCACTTTCTTTAAGAAAGCTTCTCCGGGCGCACCGAATGAGGGGGAAGTCTTCAGCGGTTTTGGTGCCATTACCCGGGTATCTTCCCAGGGCGGTTTTTTTGACAACCCAGTAACGGTGGAGCTTTTTACCGATTCACCGGATGCAGAAATTCGTTACACTTTAAACGGTAGGGAGCCAGCTGCTCATTTATCCCGCTATAATGGACAGATATTTATTACTGAAGACACCAGGCTTCAAACCCCCTCTTATGAAGAAGGCAAACTTTACAGCGGGCCTATCGAAATAACAGAGACCACTGTTTTGAGGGCCAGGGTTTTTGAAGAAGGAAAACTGCCCGGTCCGACGGTAAACCGTACATTTTTCATCGGCGATGATCACCACCTGCCAGTTATATCAATTATGGGTGACCCGGATGATTTTTTTGATCCTGTTCGGGGCATCTACATGAAAGGGCGGGGGGGCGCATCATATTTCCCCTACCGGGGTGCAAATTTTTGGCAAAATATAGAAATTCCCGTCCACATGGAGTTTTTTGAACCGGGTGGCGAGGCAGGATTCAGTTTTGACCTTGGTTTAAGAATTGCCGGCCAGTATAGCCGGGCAGAGCCGCAGAAATCTTTTAACCTTTTTGCCCGCAACATTTACGGGTATAACGAATTTACCTATCCCTTTTTCCCCGACTTCTATCCCGAAAAGCCGCTTTCAAATAAAGGCCTAACCCTGCGCACTTCTGGCCAGGACTGGCAGTTTTCCAAGATCAGGGATATTTTTATGACAAGCCTGTTGGACCTGGAGCATTATGATTACCAGGCTTACCGTCAGACAGTTCTTTATATCAATGGGCAGTACTGGGGTATTTATAACTTGCGGGAAAGGATAAACAATCATTATCTTCATTACAATCATGGGGTTGATCCTGACCGGGTAGACCTGCTGCAGGGTAACGGTTGGGTACGGACTGGCTCCAACGATCATTACAGGGATATGCTTGATTTTGTGCGCAGCAATGACCTTTCAAACCCGGATAGCTATAATCACGTGGCGGCCATGATGGATATTGATAACTATATAGATTACTGGATAGCACAAATCTACTTTGCCCAGACCGACCTGGCTAATATCCGTTTCTGGCGTGAACAGAACGAAGATGGCAAATGGCGCTGGATTACTTTCGACCTTGACTGGGGCTTTTGGGAGGGCAATCATGCAAACAACACCCTGGCTTATGCAACCCTGCCGGGGGGGACCGGGCCGTGGCGCAACCTGAATACCGACCTGATTAACGGGTTACTTCGCAACTCCGATTTCAGGGAAAGGTTTATCGAGCGCTCAGCCTTCCATCTCAATAATACCTTCAAGACAGAAAGGGTTATAGAAAAGATTGATGAACTGGCATCCAATATCGAGCCGGAAATGCCAAGGCACCTGGACAGGTGGGGAGGGTCAATGGACCGCTGGCACAGGCAGGTGGAAGTTCTGCGCAATTTTGCCGAACTTCGCCAGGAGCATGTTCTAAACCACTTAAAAAGTTACTTTAACCTAAGTGAAGAGGAAATGTTTATCTTTGATGAATGGAATTAGGTGAGGATAATTAAGAAGGGGCACTTATAAAAAGTGCCCCTTTAAGATTTAGCAAGTTGTTTAAAACTGCTGGAAAGCTTTTTTTGCCGTATTACAGATCGGGCATTTATCGGGAACGGGATCAAAGCCTACCCACCCGCATACGGGACAGAGGTAAACATTTTTGTCTTCTGAGTCAGAACCTTTGGCAACCGCTTCTTTTAGATCATTGAATATTCCGCCGTGCACTTTTTCTGCTGCATTGGCGTACTCAAAACTCTGAAGTGCCTTATTATCTCCTTCCTGTTTGGCTGTTTCAATAAATTCAGGATACATTTCCGAGAATTCATAGTGTTCACCTTCAGCTGCAGCTTTCAGGTTTTCAAGGGTGTCATTTACTTTACCGGCAATTTCAAAGTGTTTTAAAGCATGAATAGTTTCAGCTTCGGCAATAGCCTTAAAAATACGGGCAACATTCTTGAAACCGTCTTTTTCTGCCTTTTTGGAAAAGGCCAGGTATTTCCTGTTAGCCTGTGATTCCCCGGCAAAAGCTGCCATCAGATTTTCCTTTGTTTTCATTCTTTAATTCGCTCCTTTTAGTTTTATTTGCTGGGCCTGATTGTTACCTTCTAAGTGCAACCAGGTTGATCAGCTTAAAGGGAAAGCCCTTTAAAATTTATTATATCCTAGCAGCCAAGGTTTTTTAAATATTCCTACTGCAATATTATTTTAACCCTTGATGCCCTTGACACGCCGCTATAAATAACCTATAATTCTTATAGGAATTATATAATTATTTGATGAATTAGTCAAGACTCAGCTGAAAGCTTTGAGAGGGATGTTTAAAATGAAAAAAATAAACCTTGATTATACAGCAGCAGCCCCTGTTGAAAAAGCAATTATAGAGAAGATGCTTCCACTTTTAACCGAGCATTATGGTAACCCTTCAAGTGGTCATAGTTTAGGGGAAATGCCCCGTAAAGCCCTGCAGGAGGCCCGGGAAAATGTAGGACGGCTAATAGGTGCAGATGCAGGAAATATTATTTTTACTGCATCTGCTTCGGAAGCAAACAACCTGGCAGTTAAAGGTTTTGCAAAAGCCAATATGAAGAAGGGGAAGCACATTATCACTTCTCCGGTTGAGCATTTTTCTATTCTTAACCAGCTTAAAACCTTGAAAAAGGAAGGGTTTTCTATAACAGAGCTTCCGGTAGATGAATACGGGCTGGTTCACCCCCGGGACCTGGCCGACGCGATTACAGGCGAGACTATTTTGGTCACTATCCAGGCCGCTAACCAGGAAATAGGGACCATACAACCCCTCGCAGAACTGGTAGCTGTAGCAAAAGAAAGTAATGTTGTTTTTCACACCGATGCAGCAGCAGCAGTAGGATGGATTCCTGTTGATGTTCAAAAGCTCGGTATAGATATGCTTTCACTGGCGGGAGACCAGTTTTACGGGCCCAAAGGTACAGGGGCGCTATTTGTCAAGCGTGGAGTAAGGTTAACACCCCTGGTTGAAGGGGGGACCCAGGAAAAAGGGCTGCGGGCCGGAACAGAAAATGTTGCCCTCATTGCCGGCCTTGGCGAAGCGGCGCGCATTGCAGCCGTTCAGCTTGAAGAACGTGCAAAAGAAGCTGCTTTTTTCAGGGATAAGCTAAAAGAGAGTCTTTTTAGCGCCATACCATATTTACATTTAAACGGCCACCCGGAGAAGAGGGTGCCGCGAAACCTTAACATATCAGTTAGCTTTGTTGAAGGAGAAGCCCTGCTGATGCGTTTAGACATGGCCGGCATCAGCGTTTCAAGCGGCTCATCCTGTACTTCGCAGGCCTTAAAATCATCTCATGTTTTATCAGCGATCGGTGTTCCTCCCGAGCTGGCCCAGGGCTCCCTGCAGCTTACCGCGGGGCCGGGAAGCAGCGTAGAAGATATTCCATACATTACCGAACAGCTGGCTGAAGTTACCAATATTTTGCGGAGCATGTCTCCGCTTTACCACCAGTTTATGAAGGAGGCTAAACAGAATGCCTGAGTATAGCGATAAAGTAATGGAGCATTTCACCAAGCCGCGCAATATTGGAGAGCTCGATAACCCCGATGGTACGGGAGAAGTAGGAAACCCCGTTTGTGGCGATATGATGAAGTTCACAATTAAAGTTAAAGATGACCGGATTGAAGATATTAAGTATTTAACCTTTGGATGTGGTGCAGCAATAGCCGTTTCAAGTATGGTATCTGAAATGGCCAAGGGTAAAACCCTTGATGAAGCAATGAAAATTACCAATAAACAGGTTGCTGAAGAGCTGGAAGGGCTTCCCGGGAATAAAATGCACTGCTCTAACCTGGGTGCCGATGCCCTGCATAAAGCAATTGAAGATTACAGGGCAAAGGTGAAAGCAGAAAACTAAGCAGGTTTAGGTGGTTTTAAAAAGCTATTATGGGAGGTCATTTTAATGAACATGAATAAACAAGAACAGGATAAGGCAAAAGGTTGCAGCTGCCCTTTTTGTGACAAACCTATTTGTCCCGATCCTGAAGATGGAAGATACAGGTGCACAAGTGATGACAAGTTGAAAATACACCTGGTTGATTGTGTCGGTCTTTATTGCCCGGTGCCTGTCATGCGGGCCAAGGAAGAAATAGATACCCTGGAAGAAGGCAACCTGATGGAACTGGTTGCCGATGATCCGGCTTCAGCAGAAGACATACCGCGCTGGGCTAAAAGGGCAGGGCATCAGCTGGTTACCATGAGACAGGATGGAGACGAGTATCACTTCCTGGTTCAAAAAGGTGGAAAGGAGGATTCTTGAGATGGCAGAAGCAAATAAGATCCTTTACGTGCAGACAAGTGGGACAGATACCCCTGAAAGGCTTTATTCACCATTGATTTTGGCCCAGACAGCAAAGGCAATGGGACAGGATGCCACAGTATATTTCCTGGGGCTGGGTTTAAAAAACCTGGTCAAAGGTGAAGCGGAAAAAGTAAAAATTGGCGAATTCCCAACGCTTTTTGAAGTATTGAAGCAGACTGCAGAGCAGGGCATTGAAATTATAGCCTGCCAGCAGAGCTTACAGCTTTTTGGCGGTGAGAT
>SLQM01000082.1 GCA_007131435.1 Syntrophomonadaceae bacterium | reverse complement strand
TATTAAAAGGCTTACAGCTTATCATAGCCGTAAACCTTTTCTATTTGGTGGGCGAAGCAGGTTTTGAACCTGCGGCCCCCTGCTTGTAAGGCAGGTGCTCTCCCGCTGAGCTATTCGCCCAAGTAAAATGGTGACCCCTAGGGGATTCGAACCCCTGCTGCCAGCTTGAAAGGCTGGTGTCCTAACCGATTAGACGAAGGGGCCAGGATTTGGTGGGCCCACCAGGACTCGAACCTGGGACCAACCGGTTATGAGCCGGTAGCTCTGCCAGCTGAGCTATGGGCCCGCAACGTTTTATATCGCGGCCTTTATTGAACATCTCTCCTTACAGCTATATGAATATAACATACCCCCTTTATTCTTGTCAAGAACTTGGCTAAAGGTTAAAATAAAAAAAAGGCTCAATAAGATGGAGGCATATTAGATGTACACAATTGTAGATAAATTTGACTTTGAACTCACGGCAGAGGATGTCCTAAAAGGGCAGGGCATCGACCCTGAAAGGGCATCAGAGAGGCTGATAAGCACAGCTGAATCGATTTTAGCAGAAGCAAAGCCTTTACTAAAACCTGCTGCTATGTATGAATTACTTAAAGTGAATGACTTTGAACACCGGAAGATTGACTTCGAAGGAGGCAGTTTTGAAGGATCACTGGTTGGCAAAGCCTTTGCGGGCGCTGACCACCTCTACCTGGCAGTATGTACGATAGGAGAAGCCCTGGAAAAAAGGGTTGAAGAGTTGATGAGTGAAAATCCTGTGGCCGGGGTTGCCCTTGATGGAGCTGGAATTGCCGCGATTGGCTATGTTTCCCGATCAGTTGAGGATATAATCAGCAAAGAAACATGCGAATTAGAGTTATCACTGGGGATGAGAGCTCAACCGGGCCAGGAAGGATGGCCGATAGAGCAGCAGCGACAGGTTTTTTCTATCCTGCCTGCGGATAAAATCGGGATGAGGCTAACAGAAAGCTGCCTGATGATCCCCAGGAAATCTGTTTCTTTTGTCATCCCCCGCGGCAAGGAGCTTAACAATAGTGTTGTACCCTGTGATTTCTGTTCAAAAAGAAACCGCTGTGATTGGAAGAAGGAAAAACAGGCTGGCTAAATATTATTTTTGTGTTGAATTTAAATGAGCAAACCGCTGCAAGAGGGTTTGCTCTTTTTCAAATTACACTAAATATATAAAAGTTTATAAAGTACATAAAAATGGCTCCCCAGGTAGGACTCGAACCTACAACCTACCGGTTAACAGCCGGTCGCTCTGCCATTGAGCTACTGAGGAGCATTACTGGCATTAGTATTATACTGAAAGCAGGTAAAACCGTCAAGTACCCTAAACAAAAAAATATGCCTTATTCCAGGTAGTCACGCAGGCGCTTGCTGCGCATCGGGTGACGCAGTTTGCGAAGTGCTTTAGCTTCTATTTGGCGAATACGTTCCCTGGTTACCCCGAAGTACTGGCCAACTTCTTCGAGGGTTCTTGAACGGCCGTCATCCAGGCCGAACCGTAACCGCAGAACTTTTTCCTCGCGGGCAGAAAGGGTATCAAGCACATCTTCCAGCTGTTCCTTGAGCAGTTCAAATGCAGCGGCATCAGCAGGAGCCTGTGCTTCATGATCTTCTATAAAGTCCCCTAAATGGCTGTCATCTTCCTCGCCAATTGGCGTTTCCAGTGAAACAGGTTCCTGGGCTATCTTAAGAATTTCCCTTACCCGATCCTCACTAATATTCATTTCCGCAGCTATTTCTTCAGGGAGCGGTTCGCGGCCAAGTTCCTGTACCAGCTGCCTGGAAATACGGATCAGCTTATTTATAGTTTCAACCATGTGAACCGGGATGCGGATTGTTCTTGCCTGGTCAGCAATGGCCCTGGTAATGGCCTGCCTTATCCACCAGGTTGCATAAGTGCTAAATTTATAGCCTTTCCGGTAATCGAACTTTTCAACTGCCTTGATCAGCCCCAGGTTGCCTTCCTGGATTAGATCCAGGAACAGCATTCCCCTACCGACATATTTTTTAGCAATGCTGACCACAAGCCTAAGGTTAGCCTCGGCCAATCGCCGGCGGGCATCTTCATCATTTTCTTCAATCGCCTTGGCAAGTTCAACCTCTTCTTCCGAGGTTAAAAGTGGTATTTTACCTATCTCCTTAAGGTACATCCTGACAGGATCGTTAACAGTGATCCCTTCCGGTACAGATAGCAATTCTTCTCCACTGCTTTTGCTGCTACCCTCAGTATCGCCATCATCAGAATCGCTTTGCATTTCAGCTGCACTATCATCGGTGATTTCTACTCCATGCTGCGCCAGTTTATCATAAAAGTTGTCCAGCGCTTCCACTGACAATTCATATGGCTGCAGGGTTTCAATGATCTCTTTATAACTAATAGAGCCCTTGGTTTTGCCACGTTCAACAAGCTCTTGTTGGACATCTTCAAGAGATAGAGTTTTCTCCAGATCTTTAGCCATTGAAATCCCCTCCTTCTTCTAAACGGGTAGAAACACTTTTTTTATTTATTAATAACTGCTGAAGTTCTTTTAATAGAAGTTCCAGTTCCTTTTCATTTCCCTGGGCTTCAAGCGCTCTAATTCTTTTCTGTAATACAAGTTGTTTCTTCCCTGCCCAGGCTTGATATATTCTCTTGACACAATCCCCTGCCATTCGCTTCGCTATTTGATCCGGTAAATCCTGCAAGGCGGGATCAGTTGCAATGCTAGAAACCAGGCTTGACAGCTGCTGATCAGAAAACCTGTTGATTATCTTTTCTGCGCTTACCAGTTCGCCCTTGTCAAGGCTTTCCCATATTTCAGAAACAACGGCTTTTACCCTTTGATCCTGAAAAAAGTCCAGCTCTAATAAATTTCGCCCTTTATCAGCAATTTCCTTGCTCTGAAGCATTAAAGATATTAATATTTTTTCTTCAGGCTTTATTTCTATTTCCTTTTGTTCAGCTTGTTGGACATTTTCCTTGAACCTGTAAGAAGCAGAGCTTCGCCTTCTTTTTTTCAACTCGCTTCTCAGGGCTTCTTCGTCAACGTTTAACTCCTCAGCTGCTTTCTTCAAGTAGTAATCTTGCTCAACCTGGTTTACTGCAGCCAACAGGAAAGGCATAAGCTCATCTAAATAGCTAATCCTGCCTTTGTCAGAAGCCAGGTTAAAACTTTCCTTCAGCTTTTCAAGCCTGTATTTCATCAACGGTTTGGCATTATCAACCAAGCTGGTAAAAGCTTCTGCCCCTTCCCGGAGAATGTAACTATCCGGGTCATCTCCTTCGGGGAGCTCTGCTACTTGAACCAGGCAGCCCGTGGATTGCAAGATTGCCAGGCCTCTCCAGGTAGCTGCAGCCCCTGCTGTATCTGAATCGTAAGCAGTGATGACTGTTTCAGCCTGGTGACGCAAATGCCGGGATTGGTTTTCAGTTAGGGCTGTTCCCAGTGAAGCCACCACGTTCCTTATTCCTACCTGGTAAGCAGAAAGGACGTCCGTGTAACCTTCTACCACAACCGCCTTTTTTTGACGCCTTATTTCTTCACGGGCAAAATTTAACCCATAAAGCATATTACCTTTATCAAAGACCAATGTCTGAGGTGAATTCAGGTATTTTGGCCCACTTTTTTCATGGTCAGTAAGGGTTCTTCCACCAAAACCAGCTACGTTACCGCTAATACTAAAGATGGGAAATATAATCCGATCCCTGAAGCGGTCATAATAGCTATTATCTCTGCCGGGCGAAGCAAGGCCAGCCTTGACAATAAGTTCCGGGCTAACTCCTTTACTTTTGGCAAAATTAAAAAAGCCCGTCCACTCAGCAGGCGCATAACCCAGCTTAAACAGTTCTATGGAATCATGCACAATTCCTCTTTTTAATAAATAATCATGGGCTTTATTACCATTTTTGCTGTTATGCAGCTGGTGAGCATAATATTTCAGGGCCAGCATATTCAGTTTGTATATTTTTTCTTTAAAATTATCTGCCGCAGTTTTTAACTTTTTCTCTTCCGGAATCCTGATCCCGGCCCTGGCTGCCAAAAACCTGGCAGCCTCGGGAAAATCCATGTTTTCCAACTTCATGATCAGACTAAAAGCATTACCTGAAGCTCCACAGCCAAAACAGTGAAAAAGCTGTTTGTCTGAAGATACGGTAAAAGAAGGAGTTTTCTCATTGTGAAAGGGGCACAAGCCAACCATATTTTTGCCCCGCCTTTCCAGTTTAAAGTACTCGCCGGCAAGACCAACCAGATCTGTTCTCTGCCTGATTTCATCAATTATTTCTTCCGGTATACCTTGAGCCATAATCAACACCTGCATAAATTATTTCCGGGCAAGTAATACCAACTGCGATGTGTTGGATAATACTCCGCCCTGAAAGAAGAGACAAGGAGCTGCCCTGAAAAGTATTGCCAGGACAGCTCCATCTAAACTAAGTAAACTGGATCCAAAAGTTTTAAGCTTCTTCTTCAGGTTCCGGCTTTTTAAGAGCTTCTGCTACAGCTTCTTCAAACTTGTCCAACTCTTCACCGGCCAGCTCCGTATAGCCTATTGTTTCTTTTTCCATACCGAGCATTTTGAGAAGATCAGCAGCGTGGGCCACTTTTTTATTTGACCAATAAGATACATCCTTGTATTGACACTCAAACCTGTCACTTTCACTACAGCCGACAACAGCAACCTTGTCAGCACCACATTCAAGGGCTTTCAGCAGGTGTGACGTATCAAGTTTACCAACACAGGGATACCTGACCACTTCAATATTTTTCCATTCCTTATTAACAAACTCAGGCATGGCAAATGCACCATATGAGCAGGTTATAGCTAGTACTGCAGGCTCACCATTCCGCCTGGCCAGCAGTTTCTCGACTGCCGGTTCTATGGCATCAACAGCAGCCTGAACATATGACGCCCTGAAGTCGATAGCATAAACCGGGCAAAAGCTAATACAGAGCCCGCAGGCCTGGCATTGTTCGTTGCGCACAGTAACCTTGCCGTCAGCATTGACAACCGGGACATCGTAAGGACAGATACGCACGCAGGTAAGACAGTGCACACAAAGTTCCTCATCCTGCCGGGCTCCTGCAGCGCAGGTCAGGCAGCGGCGGGCTTCACAGACAGCGCTTTCCACTGAGTAACCAAGTTCAGCCTGCTCGAAGTGGCGAACCCTTTCTTCAGGAGAAATCATGGGAATGGGATAGCGTTCCATCTGCCCGATTTCACCTGCTACCTTCTCATCTAATTTATCGAGAACCGGTTTCTTGTCATATTCAACCCTGGCAGTATCAAAATCTGTCCCTTTCAGGTATGCTGCGACTGCCTGGGCGGCAAGACGCCCGTTGCCCATAGCCTGGACTGCCGAGCCCGGGCCGGTTATCATTTCACCACAGCTGAAGACTCCTTCCCTGCTGGTTGTCATTTTATTCGGGTTAAAGGCAACCTGACCGCGTTCATTGAGCTCAATTTCATTACGCAGCGGTTCAGGATCTACACCCTGGCCGATTGCATATATAACAACATCGGCATCAAGCATTTTTTTGTTCTCTTCATTCAGGGTAGGGTTAAAGCGACCGTCAGGATCGAATACGCATGTGCACTCAACTACTTCAAGTCCAGTAATTTTTCCGTCATCCCTTACTATAGAATGCGGCCCCCAGGATGTGTTAAATTCAACATCCTCTTCCCTGGCCTCTTCAATTTCCCATTCATATGCAGGCATTTCATCGTCACACTCGAGACAGGCCAGCTTCACCTTCGAAGCTCCGGCCCTGACAGCCGAGCGGGCAACATCCATGGCCACGTTTCCACCGCCTATAACTATAACGTTCGGGTTTCCTTCGAATTTAAAGCCATCGCGTTTTACAGCTTTTAAAAATGGTAGGGCATATAGAACGCCATCGCCTTCTGTACCCGGAATATTTAAACCGCGACTGACAGGGAGGCCGAGGGCTAACAGCACTGCCTTATAGCCTTCACTTTTTAGCTGCTCAATGGTGATATCTTTACCCAGTTCCATACCATATTTGAACTCTACACCCTGTTCGGCAATTTCATCAATATCTTGATCTATCGCTGCATCAGGCAGTCGATAAAGTGGTATGTAGTGGCGAACTGCGCCCCCTGCTGCATCCTCGCGTTCGAATACCGTTACTTCAGCTCCCCTGCGGGCAAGATCGAAAGCGGCAGTTAAGCCTGAAGGGCCGGCCCCGATAATTGCCACCTTACCCTTTAGGTCTGGCCCACCGGGCAGGGGCGCTATTTTTGCCTTACCGTTTTCTACAGCAAAACGTTTTAAACCGCGAATTGAGGGCGGTTTGTCAACATCATTACGTCGGCATTCATCTTCGCAGTGATGTGCGCAAATAGTCCCGCAGACAAAAGGCAGGGGGTTGGTTTCTTTGATTATTGCCAGCGCCTGGTCGAAATCGCCGGTTGCTATAGCCAGCAAATAATCGCGGACACCCTGGTTTACCGGGCATGCAGATTGACAGGGTGGATGAATACTTTCTAAAGCCAAATCATGATTATGTTGGGTCAATTAGATCACTCCTTGCGACAATTTTAACTTATTCCTTATTCGCCATTAAATGGCGTTCTCCTGTTTATATCAACAGACTATTTTAAGATTAAATCTTTTTACTATTCTTTATTAAAATCTCAGCACGTGCTGCTGCCAGGCGGGCTACGGGAAGACGGTAGGGTGAACAGCTTACATACTGGAGGCCCACCCGGTTAAAGAAATCGATGGAAGCCGGGTCTCCCCCATGTTCCCCGCAAACTCCAATTTTTAAATCGGGCCTTGCTGAAAGCCCTTTTTCTATGGCTAACTGAATCAGGCTTCCCACACCATCGCGATCGAGCTCGGCAAAAGGATTGGCCTTTAATAGCTTCTGCTGCAGGTAAAAGGGTAGAAATTTACCTTCAGAATCATCCCTGCTGTAGCCGAGGGTTGTCTGGGTAAGATCGTTGGTTCCAAATGAAAAGAAAGCTGCCTCCCCGGCGAGTTGATCAGCGACCAGGCAGGCGCGGGGAAGTTCGATCATCGTTCCAACAAGATAATCAATACTTTTTCCCTGCTCCCTGAAAAGTTCATCCACCGTGTTTTTAACCAGTTCTTTCATTACGGCCATCTCTTCACGGTGCCCGACCAGTGGAATCATAATCTCGGGTAATATAGACTCCGGAGAAATTCCATCAGCGATCAGCTCAAAAGCAGCGAGAAATATTGCATTCACCTGCATCCTGTATATTTCAGGGTAGACCAGTCCCAAACGGCAGCCCCGGTGCCCCAGCATGGGGTTAAACTCGGATAATGATTGCACCTTCTGCAGCAGAGTCTCTTTTTCCCTGAGCAGTTCTTTATTGCCGCCTTCCCTCTGCAGGCGGTCCACTTCGAGCAGCAGTTCCTCCCGGTCAGGTAAAAACTCGTGCAGGGGAGGGTCAAGCAAGCGTATGGTAACAGGTTTGCCCTGCATTTCCTTGAAAATTCCTTTGAAATCTTCTTTCTGCATGGGCAGCAATTTTTCTAATGCTGCTTCACGTTCCTCAAGACCCTGGGCCAAAATCATTTCCTGGACAGCGGGAACGCGATCAGCGGCCATAAACATATGCTCTGTCCGGCAAAGACCTATACCTTCGGCGCCCATCTCCACGGCCCTTTTGGCATCTTCAGGGTTATCGGCATTGGCGCGCACTTTAAGGCGCCTTGTATGATCAGCCCATTTTAATATCTTATAAAACTCTTCCGAAAACTGGGGTTCAATCAGCGGTGCTTCTCCCAGGATAACCTGGCCGGTGCTGCCGTCTATGGACAGTATATCCCCCTCTTTATACTTTACACCATTAATATAGAAAAGGCCCTGTGCCAGGTCTATTTTTAACTCCTCACAGCCGCAGACGCAGGGCTTTCCCATACCCCGAGCGACAACTGCAGCATGGCTGGTCATCCCACCCCTGCTGGTCAGAATTCCTTCAGCTGCGATGATACCGTGTATATCATCAGGTGTGGTTTCGGGGCGGACAAGCAGTACTTTTTCTCCTCCCTGGACAACCATTTCCTGAGCCCTGTCAGCGCTAAAAACAACTTTTCCTGATGCAGCCCCGGGTGAAGCCGGGAGCCCTTTGGCAATAACTTTTTTTTCAGCATCCGGGTCAATTCTCCAATGTAAAAGCTGTTCAAGCTGATCCGGTTCAATCCGCATCAGGGCTTCATATTTATTTATCAATCCCTCTTTAACCATATCTACTGCAACACGCAAAGCAGCAGAGGTTGTTCTTTTTCCAGTCCTGGTCTGCAGCATGAAAAGCTTACCTTTTTCTATGGTAAACTCAATATCCTGCATGTCACGGTAATGTTTTTCGAGGGTGGTGCAGGTTTCATTGAACTGGCGGTAGAGATCGGGCATTTCCGTTTTCAGCTCTTCAAGAGGGCGCGGTGTTCTAATTCCCGCCACAACATCTTCTCCCTGCGCATTTAGCAGGTATTCACCATAAAGTTTTGGCTCACCCGTTGATGGGTTACGGGTAAAAGCTACCCCCGTTCCACTGTCATCGCCCAGGTTGCCAAATACCATAGCTTGAACATTTACTGCTGTACCTAGATCATCGGGTATTTTATTTGCCCTTCTGTAGATTACTGCCCGGTCAGTATTCCAGGATTTAAAAACAGCCTCGACAGCTAAAAAAAGCTGTTCAAGTGGTTCCTGCGGAAACTCCGTACCCCGCTCTCTTAAAACCAGGTCTAAAAAGGAGGAAACAACTCTTTCCAGGTCGTCTTCTTCAAGCTGCGCATCGGTGCGGACCTTCTTGCGCTGCCTGGCTTCTGTAAGTAAATTATCGAAGCTGTAATGGTTCATATTTAAGACAACATCTGAAAACATCTGTATAAAACGCCTGTAGCAATCAAGAGCAAAGCGCCGGGAACCGGCTTCACGTGCCAGGTATTCAACGGTATCCTGGTTTAGGCCAAGGTTTAATACAGTATCCATCATGCCGGGCATGGATACTACCGCTCCCGACCGGACTGATAACAGAAGAGGCTTTTCTCCTCCAAATTGCTTTCCAGTCTGCTCTTCCAGCAGGGCCAGGTTTTCTTGAATACTCTTTTTTAAAGCGGTCCATAGACCTTCTCCTTTTTCAAGATATAGCTTACAGGCCTCTGTGGTTACAATAAACCCCGGGGGAACAGGAAGTCCAATACGGGCCATTTCTGCCAGGTTGGCCCCTTTTCCTCCGAGCAGGTTTTTCATTGATTTATCGCCTTTTTCAAACGGGTAAATAAATTGTTCGGATTTCAACTTGCATGGCCCCCCTTAACCAGTTGGATGATCCGATTTGCTACTTCTTCAACCGCCTTATTGGAAACATCAAAAACTGTGCAACCAATTTTTTTCATGATCCTGCGCGCATAGACAAGCTCCTCTTCTATACGCTCTACAGAAACATAGTTGGCGCTATCATCAAGCCCCAGGGCTTTAAGGCGTTCCTGGCGAATCTCTCTTAACTGGGAGGGATCAATAACAAGCCCGATTATTTTCCCAGGGTCAATCCAGAAAAGCTCTTCAGGCGGTTCAACTTCCGGAACCAGTGGAAGGTTGGCAACCATAATCCCCTGGTGAGCGAGGTACATACTCAGCGGCGTTTTTGATGTCCGTGATATGCCAATCAGGACCACTTCAGCCTTGTTCAGGCCCCTTGGGTCTTTACCATCATCGTGCTTAACGGCAAATTCAACTGCAGCAACCCTGCGAAAATAGGCTTCGTCCATTTGACGAACCCGCCCGGCTTGAAGCCTCGGTTCCTGGCAGGTAACCCTGCTGAATGCCCCCATCAGCGATCCAAGTATATCAGCAGTACAAACACTGTGATTAAGGGCCTGCTGTTCCATGGCTTTGCGCAGCTCAGGGACCACCAGGGTATAAGCAATAATGGCATTACAATCTCTGGCTTCCCTGAAGACCTCTTCTATCTGCTCTGCAGATTCAACAAAAGGTTTCCTGCGCATGTCGACATGCCCGGAGTTGAACTGGCTGGCAACAGCTTTTACAACAAACTCTGCCGTATCGCCAATTGAATCGGAAACAATATAAACAACCGTTTTTACAGTTGACTCTTCCATAAAGATATCTCCTTCAGCTAAAATGGGGCTCACCACTTAAAAAGAAGCTGCCGCCTTTTATATACTCTAAAGGGCTTAACCTTTCCTGCCTGTTGACATTATTTTATGGTGAAGGCAGTTTAGAAAAATCTGCAAACCGGTTAAAAGTTGCCTTCAAAGCAGCAAGCAGGCTCAACCGGTTCTTCCTTATCTTTTCATCTTCAACCATGACCATTACATTGTCAAAGAAGTTGTCAATGGGCTGTCTTAAAAGCTGCAGCTGTTCCAATATTTCCTCCGGGTTATCCAGGTCGTCTAAAACTTCTTCTGCCGTTTTCAGGTTTCGGAACAGCTCCTTTTCGGCAACTCCTTCAAAATATGTTTTATCGACTATTGATGAAGTGGCTTTTTGCGCAAGATTCGCTACCCTGTTGTAAGCGATTATTATATCATCAAGCAGGGGTCCTTTCAGGTAGTCCTCGATGACGTGCGCCTTATCAAAGAGATCGGAAACCTTAGCAAAAGGTACCGAAAGCACCGCTTCTGCAACATCATGATCGATGCCCCGCTCCTGCAGGAGAAAGCGGACTCGCTGAAGGAGAAAATCATAAAGCGCTGCTTGAACTCTTTCACGCTCTTCAACACCAAGATTAACTTTGGAGTTAAGGGCAGTAAGGCCGAATTCAATATATTTATCCAGGGAAAGGTTAAGATTAAAACCTATCATTATTGCGATAGCTCCCTGGGCTTGCCTGCGCAGGGCATAAGGGTCCTGGGAACCTGTTGGTTGAATGCCAATTGCAAAGCAGCCAGCCAGGGTATCGATCCTGTCCGCGAGTGACACCAGGGCTCCTTCAATCGAACCTGGAAGCTGATCGCCTGCATAACGAGGCTGGTAGTGCTCATAGATGCCGGCCGCCACTTCTTCGGCTTCACCGCTTAACTTCCCATACTCACGTCCCATTACCCCCTGCAGTTCGGGAAATTCCTTAACCATGCTGGTTACCAGGTCGGCCTTGCAAAGGTGGGCAATTCTTTTCCCTCTTTCAACCTGGTCGTCAGGAAGCCCAAGTTCAATCCCAATTTTACCTGCCAGGGCCACCAGCCTTTCACGTTTATCATCAACACTGCCCAGCTGTTCTAAAAAGATTACTGATTTAAGATGATCTGCATATTTCTCCAGGGGCTGCTTCCGGTCTTCATTAAAGAAAAAGCGCCCATCTGACAATCGGGCCTGTAAAACCTTGGCATAGCCTTTGCTGATATTCTGATGAAAACGATTATTACTGATACCAACAAAATGAGGCATTAATTTTCCGCTTTCCTTCTCAACAATCGGAAAATAGCGCTGGTGATTTTGCATGGATGTAATTGGTACTTCCTGGGGCAAATCAAGAAAAGCTGGATCAAAGGATCCATGAACTGCAACGGGATATTCAACCAGGTAGGTTACTTCATCCAGCAGCCCTTCATCTACGAGCGCTTCACCGCCAACTTCAGCAGCCTTATCTTTCAACTGCTCCCGAATCATTGTCTTTCTTTTTTCCTGGTCAACAATGATATGGTTTTCTTCCAGGCATTTAAAATATTGTTCTGCATTTTCTATAGCAAAAGGCCCGGGCGATAAAAACCGGTGGCCGTACGTATTCCGGCCTGACTTAATCCCGGCGTAATCAAATACTATTTCCTTCCCGCTGTATAATGCCAGAATCCAGCGAATGGGTCGGGCAAAACGGACATCTTTGCTCTGCCAGTACATGGGTCGCGGAAAGGATAGTTTTTGAATCAAGCGGGGCAGTATTTCCGGCAAAATCTCTTCCGCATCACGGCCGGCAGTTTCTTTCTGGGCTATTACATAACGCGATCCTTTAACCTCCTCCTCTTCAAGCTGCCCTGCCTGAATACCCTGGCTCTTTAAAAACCCTTCCAGCGCTTTTGTCGGCTTACCAGATTCATCATAGGCCCGGTTAACAGGGGGACCCTTAATTTTTTCTACCAGGTCAGGTTGCCTGTCTTTGAGCTCACTGATTAAGATAACCAGCCTGCGCGGTGTGGCCCAGGTTTCAACAGGACCGTGTTTTAACCTGCTGTCGGCAAGCAATGCAGCGGCTTCTTTTTTAAGCTGCTCCATTGAGTGGGGTATGAAACG
>SLQM01000210.1 GCA_007131435.1 Syntrophomonadaceae bacterium | reverse complement strand
TAAAAAAAAGGAAATTTACTTTCATCGCTCCAGCAGGAAATGATCCGAAAGTACGGGTGAAACCCCATAACTGAGCCATAAATATAGAAAAATTCCCATATTTATCCCAAAGTGTAGCCATCCTGGTTTTTTTAGATGAAATTTGAGCCGTTCCAGGATTGTGTTTTATATGAAATATACTGTTTTTAACAGCTTTTCCTGCTATACTACCCACTAAACCTATAACATAGCTTACTACGGAGCCCATGGTTATCCCAATGGTTGAATACCAGAAAATTGACCAGAAAGATACACTGCCCCGTAAAATCATGGTTCCGGCAGTTAAATAAACTATTGCAGAAGCAAAAGGCAGGCCTGCGCTTTCAGCAAACATTGCTGCACCTATACCCAGGGCGCCATAACGGCTGATAAGCATTTCTATAATGTCATATACAGGTTCCAGGGGTTCAAGAGTTTCTATCTGTTCTATACCTTTCAATCGTTATCCACCACTTTATTGGTTAATAATGCATACATCCCCCAAATACCTGCTTCTGGTTCGAGCTCGGCCTTTTTTATGAACAGCCTGGTGATCCTGGTGGAAGGATAAATTGCTTCAGCAAAGACTTTATTTTCGATCTTTTTGATAAAATCATTCCTGTTACCGGCAATTCCCCCACCGAGGACGATGCAGGTAGGATTAAAAAGATTTACAAGGTTTGATAAGCCATAGCCAAGATTTTCTGCGGCATGATTTACAATCTCGAGAGCCAGTGTATTGCCTTCGTCTGCCATCATAAATAGTTTTTCTGCTGTTATCCGGCCGTTATTTAATTCATTTTTATTCCAAAGTTCTTCTGCGCTGCGGCTGAGGCCGGTTCCTGATGCCCAGGCTTCCAGGCAGTTATTGCCGCCACATTTACATCCTCTTCCCCTGCCAAATGGTTTGATATGGCCTATTTCACCGGCAAAGCCGCTGCTACCCCGATATAGTTGGCCGTCAAGGAAAAGTCCACCGCCTATACCTGTACTTATGGTTATATAGACTACATCTTTATGTCCCCTGGCAGCTCCAAAGTGCACCTCTCCAAGCACTGCTGCATTTGCGTCATTTTCGATTATTACTGGACAGCCAGTTACTTTTTCCAACATCTTGCATACCTTGACTGGGTCTTGCCAGTCCAGGTTAGGTGATTGGTACACTATACCGTTTCGATGATCAATAAAGCCGGCTATACATAGGCCAATCCCTTCAGCAGCAGCGTCTGTATCAACTCCTGCCTTTGCCTTACCTTTTACAAGTAAGCTTTTAATAGTTCCGATGATAAGTTCAGGCAGTTTGGGAACAGGGGTAGAATGTTTCTCTTTAAAAAGCACTCTGCCTTCAGCATCAATCAGAAGCATTAATATTTTTGTGCCGCCAATATCGATAACACAATAAAACTTCTTATCCATCTGCCGCTCTCCTTTTTGGAAATGGGCTTTTATAAGATTATACCAGTAATTTTCAAATTAAGTTTCCTCCTTACTGGTGGATGGAGCAAGTTTCTTTTCATAAAGATAGTCTTCATAAATATACATAAGCTCCTTATCGAAGAGTGTTCGCTTTAGATCTACCGTTACGGATCTTACTGCTGCCAGCAAGTCTGCTGCTTCTTCATCGGATAGATCTATACCGTATTCGACAAATTTCATCTTTATTGCTTTTGAACCAGAATGTTTTCCGATTACTATCTGTCTTTCCAGGCCAACATCTTCAGGGCTGAATACCTCGTATGTCTCCGGGTTTTTTAGAACCCCATCGGCATGAATTCCAGATTCATGGGCAAAAGTATTCGTTCCAACGATCGGTTTTGATGGATAAAGCTGCCTGCCGGAAGCCCTGGCTACATATTCACATAAGTTACGGAAGTCTTTTGTGTTTACACCAAGATTAACCCCGAATAAATGCTTTAAGGCCATGGCAACCTCTTCAAGCGCAGCATTGCCTGCTCGTTCACCGAGGCCGTTTACAGTTACGCCAATAAAACGGGCTCCCGCTTTAAGACCGGCAAGCGAATTTGCTGTAGCCATACCAAAGTCATTATGCGTGTGCATTTCTACAGCTATACCGGTATTTTTGATCAAGTCAGTGATTACCTGGTAAGTTTTAAAAGGCTCTAATACTCCAATGGTGTCACAAAATCTAAGCCTGTCTGCACCTGCTTGCTTCGCACGGTTAGCAAATTCTACTAAAAAATCAAAATCACTGCGCGATGCATCTTCTGCATTTACAGATATATAAAAACCCTGTTTTTTAGCAAATTCTACTGCCTTGGTCATATTATCCAGGACCCATTCTCTCGATGTTTTTAATTTGTGGGTGATATGTATGTCCGAAGTAGAAATAGATATGGCAACTGCATCTACACCACAGTCCATAGAATGCTTGATGTCTTCGATGTTTGCCCTGTTCCAGGCCATTATACTGGCTTTCAATTTATAAGATACAAGCTCTTTTATAACTTCTTTTTCGTCGCCCCCCATGACGGGAATGCCAGCTTCTATCTGGTGAACACCAAGATTATCCAGCATTTTTGCTATTCTTAATTTTTCCCGGTTTGAAAATACAACTCCGGCTGTCTGCTCCCCATCTCTCAGTGTTGTATCAACCAGCATTGGTAAATCGCCAGCTAAAGCTTCATGGAACCTTTTCATTTTTATCAGCCTCCCAGGTTAGTATGCCTATAAAAGTTATCCACGACGCAGTTCTTCAGAACGTTTAGTAGCAGCAATTACGGCTTTTAGCAGGCAGCTTCGAAATCCATTCTCTTCTAAAACCTGCATTGCAGTCGATGTGGTACCGGCAGGAGAAGTAACAGTATTTCTAAGCTCTGCAGGATGGGTAATGTTTTCTTCCAGCATGCGTGCCGAACCAATTACATTTTGAATAACAAGTCGTGAGGCAACATCGCGCCTGATTCCTACAGCCACCCCGGCATCGATCATCGTTTCGATAAACAGAAAAACATATGCAGGTCCTGTACCGCTTAGACCTGTTGCGGCATCCATCAAGTATTCAGGCATCCGAATAGCCAAACCAAGAGGTTTTAAAAGCTTATTAACCGCCTTGAATTCCTGATCAGATATTGTGTCTCCGGTGCTGATAACAATTGTTCCTTCGCCAATCAGGCATGGCGTATTCGGCATAAGCCGAATTATTTTAGCCCCCGGAAATAAACAGCTCTCAATAAAATTAATTGTAATGCCAGCTGCAATTGATATTAATATATGTTCATTTCCTATACCAGGTTTAATAGAATAAAGCAGCCCTTCACTATCCTGTGGTTTTACTGCGATAAAAATATGTTTACAGTTTTTAACCAGTTCCGAATAGTCACTTGCGGAATGCGTATTAAGCTCATTTGACAGAAGTTCCTGGCGCTCTTTATTCAAGTCAAACAAGTAGATATTGTCCGGCTTAATGCCTCCTCTCAATACCATTCCTTTTGCCAGGGCCGAACCCATTGCTCCACATCCGATTAACCCGATATTATCCATAATCTGTCCCTTCTTTCTTACAGGATCTTAGAAAGTATTCTATATGAATCAATATTTTAATGCAAGCATAATAAAAACCTGTTTGTTCTGCTAAAACAGGCTTTTAAACTCATTAATTTAATAATTGTAAGACTATAAACTCGAGTGATGTTAGGAGATTATACTACTTGAGGGTTTCAGTCTCTTTTTGATAGAAATCCCTGTCGTACCTAAAACAGTTTTGTGCTTCAGAACTGATGCAGGAACAGCCGCTGGTTATCATTGATGTTATATTCTTGCCCACACCAGGGCCGAGCATTAAGCCCTGTCCACACATTCCCACTGCTAAGATTAATCCCTCGATACCTGGTGCATAATCTATTATAGGAACCCCATCCGGGCTCATCGGGTAGCATCCGCGCCATATTCTTCTGATTAAAAGGTTTTTTAACCTCGGAATCAATGAAACCATGCGTCGGGCAAGAATTGGTAAAAATTCAGATAATGATTCCCTGTCTGTACCGATAAACAGATCTTTTGGTGTATAACAAAATATTATCTGGCCTTCCTTGTTTTGCCCAAAATAAAAGTTAGAGGTTTTACCATCCACACCTGCCCTCAGATCAACAATCAGCGGAGCTAAAAAATGTTCAACAGGGGCAGAAATTCCAGCTTCATGCGCATCAGGTGTAACCGGTATATCTATTCCAAGCATCGGCCCATGTTCTGCGGCGTCTGATCCGGCAGCCAGAACCACCCATTCTGCATAATATTTACCCTTGTCGGTAATAACTCCTACGATTCTATCCCCCTTACGCTCATAACCTGTTACCCGCTCATTAAATAGATAAACTGCACCGTTCTTTTCAGCTTCCTTTTGAAATGCGATTGGTGCCAGGATCGATGAAACCTGGCCGTCATCCGGTGAATAAGTTCCACCGCGGAGATCATTTTCATTTATCCCGGGGATAATATTTTTAATTGTTTCAGCATCTACCCAATCTATTTTCATCCCACATTCTTTCTGGTAGGGTATCAGAGATTTTAATGTACTTTCAATATCCTGGTCATATACAGGGAAGCAATAACCGCCAGGCTTCCATCCTATATCAAACCCGTATTTTTCATTCCATGAGGAGAATATGTCAATACTATAAAGGCAGGTTGATATTTTCCCTGGGTCTGAGTGTGTGGCCCTTACACCGCCAATCGCGGTCTTATTATCACCCTGTCCTGCTGATGAGCGCCTGTCTATTGCCAAAACACTTAATCCCGCTTCAGCTAACTGATATGCTGTCGGGTTACCTACACTTCCACAGCCTATGATAATCACATCGTATATATTTTTGTTAACTGGCATTGTCTGCCTCCCCTGCGTCAACAGCTATTCTTGTTGAATCGGCAGAAATAAAATCACCAAGATGGACTTCTGCTACCAATGGCCTGTGAGTGGGCATAGTTAATTCTGAAAGTGGTATCCCCTGTTCCCTGTAAATTCTGAGGATAAGATCAAAACAGGTTTTGCCGTTGCAACCTCCAAGCCCTGTTCTGATTTGTGCTTTGAGCTGGTTCAGATCTTTAACCCCACTTCGTATAGCATTGACTATTTCACTTTTTCTTACCCTCTCGCAGCGGCATACAATTGGATCATCTTCAGGTAAATCAGTGGTATACGGGCGGCCCTGGTCTTCATCCCTGATTTTAAAGCCGGCTACTTTTAACCTGTCTTCATAAGGAACTTCCAGTAAAACCAGGGCCCTTTTATTTTGACTTCCTCTTTGCTTGTAAGCTAAAACCCGCCCTTTACCGATAACTTCTCCTTCAAAGCCGGCAGTGATTACTTCCTGGCCAAGAGGTATATTATTAATGTGAAATTCATAAGGCATGATTATCAAGGAGCTTTCTTTTAACGGATCAAAATCTTCAACCATTAGGTTAATAGCCAGGCCGGGGCAGGCTAAAAGACAATTTGCGCAGCCGATGCATTCTTCACCGAATTCTGGAATATCCAGGATAGAATTTTTCATAGTAATGCAGTTCTTCGGACAGGCCTCTGTACAGGGGTTACAGGGTATTTCCTGGACGCATCGGATGATTGGGTAAACATCTTGATCTATATGTTTTGCTTTAAACTCTTCAATCTCTGTAGAGTGATGTTTTAAGATTTCGCCAAATTCCTCCCAATTACCTGGGATTGGGAAATCATAACCCAGGGACTGGGCAATTTTTCGTCCTGTTATTTTGCCGGAAAAAATTGCTGCCGAAGCTTCTGCAATCTCTTCAGCATCGCCAGCAACATAAACATCCAGACCGTATTCTTTAGCCTTTTCATAGAGTTCATCTACCGGGCTTAAACCTACAGCCATCAAAACCGTGTCAACATCAAATATTCTTTCTGTTCCCTGCTGAGGAATAAAGTTTTTGTCTACAGCAGCAATAATAACTCTTTCAGCCTTTTCTTTGCCCTCAATTCGCAAAACTGTGTGTGATGTCATAACAGGAACGCCTAAACGTTTAATTTTATCTTCGTGCACTTTGTAGCCGCCGCACTGGGGAAGGGCTTCAACCAGTCCGACAACATCTATCCCTGCCTGCAAGGCATGATAAGCGCCGATTAAACCGACATTGCCGCCGCCAATTATAAAAAGCTTTTCAGCACATTTAACCAGATCCCTGTTCACAAGAGTTTGAAAAGCTCCTGCGCCGTACACTCCGGGAAGGTCGCACCCAGGTATTGACAGCGTTTTCTCACGCGCTCCTGTACTGAAGAGTATTTTTGCAGCTTTTACGAGTCTGTAAGATCCGTTTATAGAAACACCGAATTTTCCATCACTGTAGACACCAACTACCGTTGCATTGAGCCAGGTTTCAACAGTTGGCTGTTTAAGCATTTTATCTGCCAGTGTATAGCCGATATCAATTCCGCGATCTCCTGCATAACAGTCTTTTACAGAACCGAAAAAGTTGTGGGTCTGTAGACTCAGCTTTCCACCAAGTTCCTGCTTATCATCAACCACCAATACATCAGCGCCTGCAGTTCCCAACTCAATTGCGGCACTTATACCGGCAGGTCCTCCGCCGATGATCAGGACCTCTACTTCGTATTCTTCCGGTAACGGTTTAAAATTTTGCAAAGGGCTATCGTCTCTTAACCTTGGCAAACCCTCAACGCTTTCAACTTGCATGCCTTCAATTACCGGCGTCATACATCCTTTGACCGGTTTACCATCAGCAATTACCATGCATTGGGAACATTGCCCGTTCACGCAGTATATTCCCTGGGCACCGCCATCGCGGTGATGATGGCCAAAAACTGTTACACCCGCTGCATATAGAGCAGAGGTAATTACTTCGCCTTCCCATGCGCTGAAATGTGAACCGTTAAATGAAAAAGAAAGTTCTTTTTTTGCCATATCAGGAAGGATTGGATGATTATCTATGCGCAGTGACTTACCAATTCTGATTTCTTCACCCTTGAAATCTTTAGTTGCTGAGGCAAACTTTGGCACAAGGTACTTTTTATGTGTTTGCTGCCACGCACCCTCACGCATTAGCAGTCCATACTGCAGGTAAAGGCTAAGATTGTTTACAAACAGCACATCGTCGCTGGCAATTAACTGATCAATCAATTTTTTACGTTCGACATGATCCAGGCTAAAAGAAAAGCGGATTGTTTCTTTTACTTTGTCTTTAACTCCAGCCAGTTCATTTATTGAAATATATTTTTTACCGCTTTCCATTTTTCCTTCGGGATAAGGATTAAAAGCGATAACTTTGGTTATTTCGCTTTCTTCAACTTCCTTTTCACTGCAAGCAGGTTTGACCTTTATGTCCAGCTGTTTTAAAGCATCTGATGCGAATCTTAAATAATCGTAAACAAGCTTTTCATTTGTTAATAAAGGAAGCATCAGATGTATTTCAGGAAGATTATCGAGGTATAGAATAGCTGTGCTCTGCAAATCGTCCTTGGTAAAAAGTACTTTAAGTTCATCCGGTATAACCGGTTCAGATTCCTTACCGCTTTTTAACCAATTTACAATACTTAAAGCAAAATCCAGTCCTCGCTCTTGATTGTTACTGACAGGAAATATATCAATCACAGTTGGAGATAAAAGCTGCGCTCTTTTCAGAAAATCATTCCACGCCTTTTTTGGACCATCCTGGCCATAGTCTGGGTTAAGCAGGGCTATTCTATCCTCATCAAGCCCGCAGTAGGAGAGCAGTTCTTTAGCAACGCCTATTTTTTCTTCTCCAAGATTTCCCCCAAGCATATAGGGGCAGCTAAGTTTATCCCTGCACATTAACCCTACTGCCCTGGCCCCTGCAGCCAGCGGGTAAAGGATCATGGAAAGATCAACATTCCCGATACAGCTGACTTGAACAACTGTCTCCTCTTCAACGGGCATTGGAGACCTGGGACAACTGAAAACAACCGTTTTACCGGATAAGTCGGTCTTAAAAAACAAATCATAATAATGATCGAGGTTGTCCGTGATGCTTTGTTCTATTGTGCCGGTCGGGCAGCTGCCGGCACAAATGCCACAACCTGTGCAGGCAGTTTCGGAAATAGTTGCAGTGCTCAAACCTGTTTTGTATAGTGTTACACGTGGTATGCTGTAAGGGCATACTTCTTCACAAATCCCGCAACCCCGGCAATTATCAGGGTTAACAGAGCAAACGGGAATTTCAAATTTGCGGTTCCATATTTCATAAACTTTGTTTTCCTGGGTAAAAGGTATTGCATCGGTAGGGCATATATGAGTACATGCCCGACAACCTGTACATTGATCAGCAACTGTAGTTATATCTGGTCCCACAATTTTTTCTATGCCCCGGCTCAGTGTCGAAATAGCTCCCGGGCCGCTATCCTGGCATACCCTTGTACAGAGACCGCAAAGAATGCAATTATCTCCACCCTCTTTTAAGGTATACGGAGTTTCGTCTACTCCCTCTAAGCGGGCCAGGTCCTTAATTGTCTCTGAATCCGGGCAGCGAGCCATGTATAGCCCGAGGAGGCTTCTTCGTAACTCAAGCACATCTTTTGAACGAGTTGATATTTTCAGCTTATCTTCAGCAGGGTAGAGACATGATGTTACTATTTTTGAATTTCCATTCCAATCATCCTTTGTAATTTCTACTGAGCACAACCTGCATGATCCGCTCGGTGGTAGTGACGGATGGTTGCATAATTGGGGAATAAATATTTCATTATCGTTTAAAATATTGAGCAGCATTGTTCCCTTCTCAGCTTTTAGGATACGCCCGTCAACACTTAGAGTTATATATTCGGTCATATGTGGTCCTTCCAATTTATTAATCAACTGTTATAGCATCAAAATTACACAGAGTTATGCAGATGCCGCAGCGGTTGCATAAATCCTGGTCTATAATATGCAACAATTTCTTCTCGCCACTAATTGCACCCTGGGGGCATGATCTGGCACATCTCCGGCAGCCTGTACAGCTATCTTCTATTTTATAAGAAATTAACTCGCGACATACACCGGCAGGACATTTTTTCTCTTCAATATGTGCTATGTATTCATCTTTAAAATGGTCCAATGTGCTCCGAACCGGATTGGGCGCCGATTTTCCCAGGCCGCATAAAGATCCGTGCTGTAATGTGTGCAGTAGTTTTTCTATATTATCAAGGTCACCTGCAACACCTTTTCCCTTGCAGATACGATCGAGGATAGCATGGACTTGTTCAAGCCCAAGTCGACAGGCGGCGCATTTGCCACAGGATTCACTGGTCAAAAAATCAGTAAAATATCTAGCCACATCTACCATGCAGGTGTGTTCGTCCATAACGATCATCCCGCCGGAACCCATCATCGAACCTTCCCGGGTCAGGCTGTCGAAATCAACAGGTAGATCAAGTTTTTCAGCCGGCAGGCAGCCTCCTGAAGGGCCTCCTGTTTGCACGGCCTTAAATCTTCCACCATCAATAATGCCTCCACAAATATCATAAATAATATTTCTTAACGTTGTGCCCATCGGCACTTCAACAAGGCCGGTATTTTTTACTTTACCGACAACAGAAAAAACTTTGGTTCCTTTACTGTTGTCAGATCCGTAGCTTCTAAACCACTGTACACCTTTATCTATTATAATGGGGACATTTGCAAATGTTTCAACATTATTAAGCACTGTAGGCTTATCGTAAAGCCCCCGCTCTGCTGACCTGATATATTTTGCCCTTGGCTCTCCTACTTTACCCTCTACAGATTGCATTAAGGCAGTTGATTCACCGCAAACAAAAGCTCCTGCACCCCTATTTATCTTTACTTTAAAAGAAAAATCTGTGCCAAATAGATTGTCGCCCAGGAAACCACTTTCCAGTGCCTGTTCAATTGCCTGCTGCATGCGGATTAATGCACGGGGGTATTCTTCACGAACATATATGTATCCCTGCTCTGCCCTGATGGCGTATGCACATATTGCCATACCTTCCAGAACAGCATGTGGATCACCTTCCATTATGCTGCAATCCATAAAGGCACCGGGGTCTCCCTCATCACCGTTGCAGATCACATATCTTAGATCAGAATTTACTGCAGCAGCAGTTCGCCATTTTTTACCTGCCGGGAAACCGCCTCCACCCCTGCCCCTCAGGCCGGACTTGTCAATTTTGTCAATTACGGCTTCGGGTTGCATATCCTGTAAAACTTTTTTTAGAGCGCCGTATCCTCCACAAGCTATGTAGTCAGCAATGTTTGCAGGATCAATTTCCCCCACGTTACGTAGGGCAATTTTCACCTGGCTGGAATAAAATGGTATATCAGTGTATTTTTCAATCGCCGGTGAATCGGCTGAATCTCGATATAAGAGTCTTTCAACAACTGTTTTGTTAATGTAAGTTTCTTCAATAATTTCTTTAACATCTTTTTCATTGACCTTTGTGTAGCAAATATTTTCAGGATGTATGATTACTAGCGGTCCCTGCTCACATAATCCGTGACAGCCAACTTTTTTTACCCCGATATGAACCGGAATATTAAAATTTTTACTATCAAGTTCCCTGGTCAGGGCATGAGCCACCTTGATACTTCCCTTTGCCAGGCAACCTGTTCCGGTACAAACCAGGATCCTGTTATTTATTGCTTTATACTTTGCTGTCAACTTTTCTCTAAGCTTGTTATAGTCATCAAAACTTTTTACCCCGGTTAGCAGATCCCTGTTTTCTGGTACCACTTCCTGGCTGGATAATTGCTTCGATTTATTTTCAACGCAATGTTCTTCGGCGCAGCATTGTTTTATTTTTTTAACCAGGCTGGAAGAAGTTATATTACCATGATACTCGCCATCAATGATTGCTACAGGACCCATAGCGCAAGCGCCCACACAGTGCACAGAATTTAAGGAAAACAAACCATCGGGGGAAGTTTCCCCCTCTTTAATGTTAAACTCCTCCGTAACGGAGCTTAACAAAAGAGAGGCACCCCTGATATGACAGGCAGTGCCTTCACATATATCTATTTTGTGCTTTCCCCGGGGTGTTAAGGAGAATGACTTAAAAAATGTAGCTATTGAATATATTTGTGACTTGGGGATTTCCAATCTGTTTGAAATATATTCTAAAGCATCCGGTGGTAAGTAGTTAAAAACTTCCTGCGTATCCTGTAAAATCATAATCAGGTTTGCAGTGTCAAAATTGTGCCGACTGATTATTGATTCAATAAGTTCTGTTTTTGCCATTACCAGTTCCCGTCAGTTTTTTAGGAGTCAACCGTCATCTGTTATTTAATATAGATAGCAATTTCACACCTTTAAAATTATACACTGACAGGTATTCAGTGTCAATTAACCGCTATTAATAAAGCATTTATAATTGTACATAATAAATCCAGGTTCCAACAGGCCTTTCCACTCGCCAACGGAACTTCTTCACGACTCCATCTACAGCTGAGCTTCCACCACCACCTCCGGATGGCCTTCACTCAACCTCCAGATCGCTACTAATCCCCGTTCATCCGGGCTCAATTTTTCCAAACCCTGGGGTCCTTCCAAATCTTGCCCTTTTGCGATTTGCCACCCGGGATAATCCTTACACGGATTTCGGTAAGCCCTTCCTCCACTTCGGTTTACCCGTTGATGCAAATCCGGCTTGTAGTCCAGTCTCTCGGAACCTGGTAAAGGTATTATTGATCATCTATTTAGACTTGTCAATACATTTTGTAATATTTTTTTAATTTAGTTTAGTTCATTCAAAAACCGCCCTAATTAAGGTAAGGGCTTTTTCCAAATCTTCACTGCTAATAACAAGTGGTGGTGCAAGTCGAATAACATTTTCATGAGTTTCTTTGGCCAGGACGCCTAATTCCATTAATTTTTCACAATAGGGCCTGGCTTTTCCTTTTAGTTCTATTCCCACCATCAGGCCTTTGCCCCTGACTTCAGTTATAACAGGGTTATTTATAGTTTTTAACTGTTCGACAAAATAGGAGCCAAGTTTGGCAGATTTTTCAACAAGTTTTTCTTCTACCAAAACATTCATTGCTTCAATCGAAACTGCACAGGCCAAAGGATTGCCTCCAAATGTCGAACCATGGGAACCAGGCTCAAAAACACCCAGTATTTCCTCGTCAGCAGTTACAGCTGAAATTGGTATTACGCCACCACCTAACGCTTTGCCGAGAATATAAATATCAGGTGTTACATCTTCCCAGTCACAGGCAAACATTTTACCTGTACGGCCGAATCCGGTCTGTATTTCGTCAGCCATAAAAATTACATTATTATCGTGACATAAAGTATAAGCCTCTTTCAAATAGCCTTTCGGAGGAATAATAATACCTCCCTCGCCCTGGATCGGTTCCACTAAAAATGCTGCTGTGTTTGGAGTAATTGCTTCTCTCAGGGCCTCAATATTGCCATATTCTATTAATTTAAAGCCGGGTGTAAATGGCCCAAAATCAGACTTGTAAGCTGTATCTGAAGTGAAGGAAACAATTGTAATAGTTCTGCCATGGAAGTTACCTTTACAAACAATAATTTCTGCCTGATCTGCTGGTATGCCTTTATTCCTGTAAGCCCAACGTCGAACCGCTTTGATAGCAGTCTCTACCGCTTCAGCGCCTGTATTCATTGGTAAAACCATTTCTTTACCGGTCATGTCAGATAATTTTTGACAAAACTCTCCCAGTTGGTCGTTGTGAAAAGCCCTGGAAGTAACAGTCATTTTGTCAGCTTGTTTTTTGAGCGCTGCAATAATCCTTGGATGACGGTGGCCGAAATTCATTGCGGAATAAGCGCTAAGCATGTCCATGTAGCGGTTGCCCTCAGGATCTGTAACCCAAACACCTTGACCATGCGAAAGCACAACCGGCAAAGGCATATAATTTCTCGCACTGTGTTTTTCTGTCAATTCAAGAATATTTTTTGTAGAAGACATTTAAAAGCCACTCCCTTTATATTATTATGCCCACATTAATCAGGCCGGCAGCATCAATTGCAATCCGGCCAGCAGCATTTGAGTTCAGCTTAATTATCAATTAAGTGGTTCTCTATTTTCTTTCTATATTTTATAACACTTTATTAGATATTCCAACATTATAAGAACTGCAATTAAATATATTTTTCGAAGCTAATTCTTTTAAGCCCAAATTGTTTTACCCGGCCACCAGGCTTTGCATTTCAAGTTTTATTTCATATTTAAATGAGATGCTGCGAGTTTATTGCAGCATCTCATATTGATCAATGGCAGGGGAGACAGGACTTGAACCCGCAGCCTACGGTTTTGGAGACCGCCGCTCTGCCAGTTGAGCTACTCCCCTTTTCAGTGCTATTTTATGTTATTTACACCTGGTTGTCAATCTCAATAACCCCTCGTATGCTTCTAAAAATCTTTTATTTAAATAATTGTATGCAAATTTTAAGTTAAATATTTAAATAACTACAATTTAGCATGAGCAGTTCTAGCTATTATTTCATTTTGTAGCTCCTCGTTAAGATTGCTGAAATAATCACTGTAACCGGCTACCCTCACAATTAAGTTGCGGTACTCTTCAGGATTATTTTGTGCCTTTCTTAAAGTATCAGCATCTACCACGTTAAACTGGATATGATGTCCATCCATCCTGAAGTAACTCCTGATTAAATGCACAAGGCTGTTAAGCCCTTTCTCCCCTTCAAGAACGGCGGGAGAAAATTTAAGGTTAAGCAGTGTACCGCCGGTTAGAAGGTGGTCCATCTTCGAAGCAGATTTTATTACAGCAGTAGGTCCTTTAAAGTCGGCCCCCTGGACCGGTGAAATACCTTCAGAAAGTGGTTTGCCTGCAAATCTACCGTCCGGAGTTGCTCCAATAACCGACCCAAAATAAACATGGCAGGTAGTAGGAAGCATATTTATACGATAAGTGCCGCCCCTAATTGATTTGCGCCCATCAATAAGTCCATGAAAGATTTTAAATACCTGCTGCATAATAGAATCTGCATAATCATCATCATTACCGTAACGGGGTGTTTTATTTAATAAAATCTGCCGCATAACTTCGTTAGCAGCAAAGTTCTTATCTAAACAGTACATCATTTCATCCCAGTTAAACCTTTTTTGGTCATAAATATGATATTTAATTGCTGAGAGGCAATCTGTAATTGTTCCTATACCCACACCCTGGATATAGTTTGTGTTGTAGCGCGCTCCGCCTGCATTGTAATCCCTGGCATTTTTTATGCAATCATCAATGATTAACGATAGGAAAGGCGCAGGCATTTGATCTGCATAAAGCTTTTCAATAATTTGATTTCCTTCTATTTTAATATTAATAAAGTAGTTCAACTGCCTCTCAAACGCTGATAGCAGTTGATCAAAGTTTTTAAAATATCTTGGGTTGCCTGTTTCAATGCCAAGCAGAGTTCCATCTGCCGGGTTAACCCCGTTATTCAGGGTGATTTCCAAAACCTTGGTCAGGTTAAAATAACCGGTTAGTATATAACTTTCTTTACCGAACGCACCAGTTTCAACACAACCGCTGGTTCCACCGCTGCGGGCGTCAACAAGTGTTTTACCCTGCCGTAATAGCTCAATAATTACTGCTTCTACATTAAAAACAGATGGTTGCCCCCAACCCTTCCGGATAATATGCGCTGCTTTCTTAATAAACAGATCGGGGTTCTTTTTGCTGACCTGGATATTGGAGCTGGGCTGCAAGAGTCGCATTTCATCAATAACTTCAAGGAGAAGGTAAGTGACATCATTTGCGCCGTCTTTACCATCGGGGCGTAATCCGCCAAGGTTGATATTAGCAAAATCCGTGTAAGTACCGCTCTCTTTCAAAGTAATGCCAACTTTAGGTGGCGCCGGCTGGTTATTGAATTTAATCCAAAAACACTGCAACAGCTCTTTAGCAGAATATGTTGTGAGCCTGCTTTCTTTTAAATCTTTCTGATAGAAGGGCTCTAAATGTTGATCAAGCCTGCCAGGGCAAAATGCATCCCACGTATTAAGCTCAGTTATTACCCCCAGGTGAACAAACCAGTAATACTGCAATGCTTCCCATAAAGTTTCCGGTGCAGCAGCGGGAACGCGATCACAAATTGTAGCAATCTGCTCAAGTTCCCTTGTTCTTTCTGCAGAACTTTCGACAGCGGCCATTTCTCTTGCCCTTACGGCATGTCTGCGGGCATAGGTGATTAATGCATCAGCACAAATTGCCATAGCCTTAAGCTGCTCAGCTTTGGCATAAGCATCCTGGTCGTTTGTATAATCCATAGCCAGAAGCTCAGCATTGATCTCTTCTTTAATATCGAGCATGCCCAGCTTGTATATTTTATCCCCGGCCACTGTATGGCCTGGCGCCCGTTGTTCCATGAATTCGGTAAATATTCCAGCTTTATAACAGGCATGCCAATTGTTATTCATGCGTTTAAAAATTTTATCACGCATGGAACGCCCTTTCCAGAAAGGAATTATCTCTTTTTCCTGCGCATTCTTCACTTCATCGCTTACCTGGAAAGCAATTTTATTTCGCTTACTTATTAAATCAAGATCTTCTACAGTATGGCAGCACAGTTCGGGATAAGTTGGTGCAGATTGAGGTTTTGGTCCCCTCTCGCCCACGATCAATTCCCCTTCATTGATGCAAACAGCTTTATTCTCCATTAGATGCTTAAAAGTTAGTGCACGCAATACGGGCGCAGAAACTGAATCAGCATTTTCACGGTATGCTTCCGTTACCAGTTGGGCTCTTTCTATTGTAATTGATGGGGCAGTATTCTCGCTCTGATGCCGTAATTTTTTTACTCGCTCAGTTATACCTCTCTCAGCAACGACCATAAGTTATCCCTCGCTTGTTATATATATTCCATTCGCTTCGAATATTACAGAAGCTTGACGAATAAGTTCACTGTTGGGCCTGTAATTAAAAGGGCATTCTAAATCAAGCCCTTCATACTTTACACTGCCTAAATTGTGGTAAGGAAGAAGTTCAATGCATTTAACACCGATTGAACTTAAATACCCGGCAGTATGTTCAATATTATCCCGGGTGTCATTAACGGATGGTATAAGCGGCATTCTAACCACGATATTAGCTCCGCTTATTACTAAACGTTCCAGGTTATCCATAATTAAAATATTTGAGGCTCCGGTAAATATCCTGCTGGAATTATCATCTATTAATTTTAAATCATAATATATCAAATCAGTAATCTTGCTGATCTCTTTTATTTTTTCCCAACTGCAGTAGCCGCTTGTTTCAATGGCAGTGTGGATATTCAGCTTTTTTAGAGCTAACAGAAGTTCTAATAGAAATTCATATTGCAGGAGGGGTTCACCACCAGATATGGTTACTCCTCCCCCCGATTCTTCATAGATAAGAATATCCTTTAACGCTGCCTGAACAACTTCATTTACACTGTATTCTTTTCCCGCCATTTCTAACGTGCCAGTGGGGCAGATATCCACACACTCCATGCAGCGATTACAGGCCTGACGGTTTACCAGGGGGCCGCTGTCAGTAAGGTCAATTGCTTTTTCATGGCAATGAGTCATACAAGAACCACAGTGAATACATTTTTGATTGTGCCTGAACAGTTCAACGTCAGTATCAATTCCTTCAGGGTTTTGACACCATTGGCACTTTAAAGGGCAGCCTTTAAAAAATACCGTGGTCCTGATTCCGGGACCGTCATGCAGTGAGTATCGTTGAATGTTAAAAATAAGGCCTTTTTTCACCAGTTATGTACACCTCATTACTAATTATAACAAATAATTAATTCATATGTTATACTAAATATATTAAATTAAGCTTTACCGCTGATCATAGGGGGCGTTAACATGGATTATGACATAAATGAGCCTGCTCAGGATTATATGCCTGCATACACTGATAGAATTAAGCGTTTAAAGAAACGGGTATTAAAAACCAGCCCTGAAATGGATCTTGAAAATGCATACCTGCTGACTAAAGGTTTTAGAGAATCTGAGGGAAAACCGCTGGTTATCCGAAAAGCAAGTGCTTTTAAAAAGCAGTGTTTTGAAAAAACTATTAAAATATGGGACGATGAACTGATAGTTGGCTGCCCTGGAAGCAAAATCCGGGGAGGAATCCTTTGTGCCGATTCCTGCTGGTCAGTTCTTGACCGTGAGTTAGATACAATCAGCAGCAGGCCTTACGATCCCTTTTACCTCAAACCGGATGATCGCGACTTATTTCTTAGTGAAATAAAACCGTACTGGCAGGGACGCTCAAATTATGAAGAATGGCTGGCCCAGATACCTGATAACACAAAAACTCTTCGTGACAACGGAGTTGTGTATATCGATCGCAAAGCAGTGCGCGGTTGGGGAGAAACAACAGCGGGTTATGAATGGCTGCTAAAAGCCGGTATTAAGGGTATTATTGATACTATTAACCGCAGAAGGGCAAACCTTGATATTACAAGACCTGGAGATTATGAAAAAGATTGTTACCTGCAGTCGTTAACCCTGGCAGCTGAGGGGATCGTGAGGTTGGCAGAAAGGTATGCCGAAGAAGCAAAAAAACTTGCAGCCATTGAACATGATCAGAAGCGTAAAAAAGAGCTGTTGAGTATAGCCGAAGTATGCAGCCATGTGCCCTTAAACCCTGCCAGGACTTTTCACGAAGCCCTTCAGTCCGTCTACTTCTACCAGGTTGCAATCTTTATGGAACAAAATGCTGCCAGCTATAACCCCGGCAGGATGGATCAATACCTTTTTCCTTACTTCCATGCAGATATCATGGATGGGAAGATCACTAAAGATGAGGCGCAGGAACTGTTAAATTGTCTCTGGGTTAAATTTAGCGAACCCTGTCTTTTCCAGGATGCCCTGACAGCCGAGTTTGCTGCAGGTTACCCCATGTTCCAAAATGTCTGTGTTGGCGGTGTAGACAATACGGGTAAAGATGCCGTTAATGAACTTTCCTACATGATCTTGCAGTCTACCATGGATGTGCAGCTCTACCAGCCTTCTCTGTCAGTCCGTTACAGCCTGGCAAAAAATCCGAATAGCTTCTTGCGCAAAATTGTTGAACTAATCAGCCTTGGCACCGGTTTTCCAGCCTTTCATAATGATGACCAGGGAATAATTATGCTGATGAATAAGGGCGTGCCGTTAAAAGAAGCCTACAATTGGAATCCCTGCGGATGTGTTGAAACCAACCTGGAAGGGCGCATGCGGCAGTATACCGCCCTTGCAGATATTAACCTGGGGTCAGTTGTAGAGCTTACCATGTTTAATGGCCGTAGTCAGAAAAGCGGCCAGTATATCGGCACAGATTCAGGAAATGTTAATGAATTTAAAAGTTACGATCAGTTTTTTAACGCATTTAAAAAACAGTTCGCCCATGTTGTAAAGGCAGTAGTCGCCGGAAGTCATGTTATTGATGAAATATGCCTTGGCCGCCCCTGCCCGGCGCTCTCTTTAACCTTTAAAGATTGTATTGAAAATGCCTTAGATTATGCCTGGGGAGGCGCGAAATATAACGCGGGGAACGGAATAATATTAATCGGTGTTGCAGACCTGGTCAACAGCCTGGCTGCTGTAAAGTACCTTGTATTTGAAACTGGCAAAGTTGCAATGGATATGTTAATTGACGCCTTAAATAAAGATTTCGAAGGGTATGAAGAAATTCATAAATTCTGCAGGGAAGCTCCCAAGTATGGTAATGATGATCCCTTTGTTGATCATATTGCAGGAGAAGTATTTACCTTTATAGCAGATGAAATTGAGAAATATGAAGGCAAGTATGGCAGGATGACGCCAGGTATCTTGCCTGTATCCGGGAATACCCCATTTGGGCTGGAAGTGGGAGCGCTCCCTTCAGGACGAAAAGCTTGGCAGCCTTTGGCTGATGGTGTAAGTCCAAGTGGTGGTACTGACTTAAACGGCCCGGGCTCTGTCTTGAAATCAGTAGCCCATCTTCCTCATGGACGCTTTGTGCAGGGAACCCTGTTAAATTTAAAAGTTGAACCGGCCATGCTTCAAACAGAAAATGGCATAAGCCAGCTGATGGCCCTTCTAAAAAGCATGTGCAGCCTGGGAGTTTACCATGTGCAGTTTAATGTAATAGACCAAAAGACTTTAATCGATGCTCAAAATAATCCTGAACAATACAAGGGCCTGCTAGTTCGTGTTGCAGGATATACCGCCTATTTTTCTGAATTGGGTAAAGATGTGCAGGATGAAATAATAGGGCGCACCGTCCAGCATGGCATATCGGTGGGATAATGTATGTCTATTAACGGTACTACCAACACAGGCCACCTGGCAGGTAATGTCCTCAGGTTTGAAAGATCCTCGATTCATGATGGCCAGGGGTTACGGACAGTAATATTTTTAAAAGGATGCCCTTTAAATTGCCCCTGGTGCTCTACCCCTGAGTCCAGGGATTCCGGCATGGAAAGAGGTTATATCAGGAGTTTATGCAGCGCATGTGGAAGGTGCGTTAATATATGTCCTTCTGGAGCTCTTTCCACCTGCAGCACAGGAGATAAGGTTACCTATAAGAATCATGAATGTGCATTATGCTTTAGTTGTGCAGATGCCTGCCTAAACGGGGCTGTTAAAAAATATGGCTACCGGATGACGGTTAACCAGGTGATGGAAGAAATCGCAAAGGATGAAATATTCTATTATCACTCCGGCGGAGGCATTACCATCAGCGGTGGAGAACCACTTGCGCAGCCTTTATTTACTGCTGCGATCCTCAAGAGCTCTAAAAAAGCAGGAATTCATACGGCAATGGAGAGCTGTTTTTTTGCTGATTCACAAATAATTTATACAATACTGCCTCTGCTTGATTTACTCTACGTGGATATAAAACATATAAACAGTAAAGTTCACAAGAAGTGGACTGGTGAAGGTAATGAAATTATCTTGGACAACTTACTAAAAACTTCGTCAAGCCCTAATCCGTTTAGCTTGGTGATCCGTATACCCCTGATCAAGGGTTTTAATGACGATATGCAAAACCTGATGGGAACACTGCAGTTTGTAGAAAAGCTTCCAAAGGTAAAACTAATTGAACTTCTGCCATACCACCGTTTGGGCAGCGAAACTTACGATCATTTAGGCCAGGTTTATAACTGTTCAACATTGGCTACGCACACTACACGGGAACTTGAAGCAATATCTGCCGGTATGAACAGCAAAAGCAAAAATATCCCGGTCACCGTGGGAAGCGGCTTTAACGCAAAATAAACCCGTGTTTAAGAGAATCTTCAGGATCGATAAGTAAAGTGTTTAAACCGCAGATATGGGCTGAACCGGTAATTTTCGGAATTACAGCCCGGTAAGGCCCGTATTGGATTTCCTCTATCGCTTCCCCTCTAAAGCATGTTCCGAGGATTGACTCAACTGTAAATGGCTGGTTTAGATCTATTTCACCGCGGCTGTAATGCACTGCTGCCCTGGCGCTGACACCGGTACCGGTTGGGCTTCTATCCACTTCTCCATCCGCAAAGACACAAACATTTCTGCTGTGATTATTCTTATCTTCCGGATCGCCAATAAAAATAACCCCATAGAGAAATCCAAGATCTTTTTCAAAAGGATGAACAATTTCTCTACTGCCGGCAATGGCCTGTTTCAAGCTTATCCCAAGCTCTATTAAACGGCGAAAACTGGAAGCTGAAAGCCCGACCTGTAAATCTTCAGCCTTGACCAGTGCGTAGTAGGCACCACCAAAGGCCAGATCGTACTTAACTATGCCTAAGCCAGGCAGATCAATTTCCTGGTCAGATTCCTGGAGAAATGATGGAACGTTATTAAAAGACACCTCGCTGACAAGACCGTCTTTCCAGGCCGCTGTTGCAGTTACCCTGCCTGCGGGTGTATCAATTCGAACTGTTTTATTATCTTTTATGTTTTTTAGCAAACCTGTTTCAAGTCCGACTTTTGTTATAGCTATTATACCGTGACCGCACATACTGCTATAGCCTTCATTGTGCAAAAAAAGAACACCAATATCCCCATCTTCTGTTACAGGATCAGTTATCAGGCAGCCGTACATATCGGCATGCCCTCGCGGTTCCCACATTGTCGCGGTTCTCAGGTAGTCCAAATTCTCTAAAGCATAGCGGCGTTTCTCTAAAATGGTATTACCCTGTGGTTCGGGGTAACCTGCTGTATAGATGCGCAGCGGTTCTCCGGCAGTATGTGCATCAATAGCCTTAATTCTAAGCCAGTTATCCGGTGGTTTCCAGTTCAACATAATCGCTCCTTCATACTTGGATATCGAACACTTATAACCATTTAACAGACGAAGAGGTTATAAAAATAACCTCTTCCGAATAAAATATTTAACCTTAAATTCTTAAGTTATTCACCAAGATAAGCTTTGACAATACTCTCGTCTTTGCTCAGATCTTCCGCATTTCCTTCCATAACAATTTCACCCGTTTCGAGTACATAACCCCTGTGGGCAAGTTTTAAAGCTGCCTTTGCATTTTGTTCGACAAGAAGTATTGTTGTCCCCTGCTCCTTGTTAATTTGCCGGATAATATCCATAATGTTGTTTACAATAATTGGCGCAAGGCCCATGGATGGCTCGTCAAGCAGCAGAACTTTTGGCTCAGTCATCAAGGCCCGGGCAATTGCCAGCATTTGCTGTTCTCCACCGGACAAAAATCCACCCATTTGCTGCTGCCTTTCTTCCAACCTTGGAAACATTTCGAAAGCTCGCTTCATTCTTTTTTTCCGTTCAACATTATCATGCAGGGTGAAAGAGCCAAGCTCTAGGTTCTCTTTTACCGTTAGCTCCTTAAAGATCATCCGGCCTTCCGGCACATGTATAACGCCCATTTCTACTATAGTATGCGGGTGATGATAGGTAATATCCTGGCCCTGGAACACAACATTTCCTGCAGAGGCCTGGATCAGGCTTGAAATAGTTTTAAGTGTAGTACTCTTTCCAGCGCCATTTGCACCCAAAAGGGCTACAATTTCTCCTTCTTTTACTTCAATGTTTATTCCACGCAGGGCATAAATTTGTCCGTACCTGGTTTCAAGGTTATTTAGAGAAAGAACTGGTTGACTCATGCACTCTCCTCCTCTTCCTCTTTTCCTAAGTAAGCTTCCACAACTTTTGGATTGTCACGGACTTCCTGTGCTGTTCCTTCGGCAATCTTCACCCCATAATCAATTACAAATATTTTTTCTGAGATTTTCATTACCAGGCCCATATCGTGCTCAATCAGGAATATAGTAATACTTCGCTCGTCCCTTATTCGGTGCATTAATTTAATTAATCTTGCCTTCTCATCTTTATTCAGGCCTGCTGCAGGTTCATCCAGTAATAACAGTTTCGGCTGAGTTGCCAACGCCCTGGCCCACTCCACCCGGCGTTGATCCCCGTAAGGCAGGTTCCTGGCCATATAGTTCTTCTTGTCAAGAATACCAACAAAGTCAAGACACTCTTCTGACACTTCACGAATATGCTTTTCTTCTGCTTTTTGACCTTTTGTTCTTAATACTGTTGTCAGGAATGCGGCGTTCGTTCGGCAGTGCATGCCAGACATTACATTCTCAAGCACAGTCATTTCTTTAAAAAGGCGCAGGTTTTGAAAAGTACGGGCTAACCCTAAATAAGTTATATAGTGGGGCTTCTTGTTGACCAGGCTAGTCCCCTGGAACAGCATTTCACCTTCACTGGGCTTGTAAAAACCGGTTAAGCAATTGAAAACACAGGTTTTGCCGGCACCATTAGGGCCAATCAAACTCCTTATTGAACCATCTTCTATCTCCAGCGAGAGGGCATTTACGGCGCACAACCCGCCGAATCTTAAAGTTAAGTCTTTTATTTCAAGCAGTGCCACTTAAACACCCCCTATTATTCTTTGGCTGATATGGTCGGCCTGTCCGGCCATATACCCTGCGGTCGGTAAAGCATAATGATCAAAAGCATTACAGCAAATATCAAAAGCCTGTATTGCCCGATATCCCTTGATATCTCAGGTATAAGCACTACAATTATACAGCCCAGGACAACGCCAGGGATTTTACCCATCCCTCCCAAAACTACGGCCATCAAGAACATAACCGAATGGATAAACATGAATGAATCTGGCGATATAGCTGTCATCTTGGCTGCAAAAAATGAGCCGGCCACGGCTCCGAATGAAGAGCCAATTACAAAGGCGTATAGTCTTGAAGTAGTAACATTTATACCCATAGCCGCTGCTGCATCTTCATCTTCCCTGATATACTCCCATGATCTACCCATCCGTGAATCATGAAGCCTGTATGAAACAAATATAGCCAGGATTGCTAATATAAAAAACATATAATAGAAATGAGAAATCTGGTTCAGGGTGATACCAAATAAAACAGGCCGCTGTATACCGATTAACCCTACAGCGCCACCGGTGATATCTAAGTTTCTGATTGTTAACCTGGTTATTTCCCCGAAACCGAGGGTAACAATGGCCAGGTAATCACCACGTAGTCTCAAGGTGGGAAAACCTATGGCAAGGCCGGCCAAAACCGCAGCAAAAACGCTGAAAGGGATGGTTAACCAGAAGTCCATACCCATCCTGGAGCTTAATATGCCAGTAGTGTACGCGCCGACCGCAAAAAAAGCAGCATAGCCTAGATGCAGCAAACCGGCATAGCCAACTATTATATTCAGGCCCAGGCAAACCACCACGTAGAAAAAAAGATTTGTCATAATCTCCTGAGTGAACCTACTTGAAAGATTAGGCAGCACTATCAAAAAAGCAGCTGCTGCAAACAGGAAGGTGTAGCGGTAAACCTTGTTGTCGAAAATTCGGAACAAGGTTATGATGACGCTATCTATAGTGTCAGTTACTTTGCGTTTAATTTTTGTTTCTGCCATAGTAGCTACATCCTCTCACTTTCCGCACGCCCCAGCAGGCCGTTAGGCTTAAAAATTAAAAACAGGATCAAAAAAGCAAATGAAAAGACATCTTTCCAGACCGTTCCGATAAAAGGTATTTGCGTTCCAAAAGCCTCCAAAAGGCCCAGAAGCAGCCCACCAAGCATTGCTCCCGGTATTATACCAATCCCGCCGATCACCGCGGCAGTAAAAGCTTTTAAACCGATCAGGAAGCCCATAAAAAAGTGAATGGTGCCGTAATAAACACCGGCCATGATCCCTGCGGCTGCAGCCAGTGCAGATCCAACAAAAAAGGTTATGGCAATAATTTTGTAAACATCTATACCCATTAGCTGGCATGTGTCGCGATCAAGGGCTATGGCGCGCATAGCCTTGCCGTACATGGTCCGGGTTATAAACATGTGCAATATAAACATCAGTGTAAAAGCGGCTACTATCAATATAATCCTGGTTTCAGTAAAACGAAGTGTGCCGATGAAGAAACTTTCTGTTCCAACCTCTGCAGGAAAGACGCGATAACGGCCTGCAGATAAGATCATCACAGTATTGTAAAGAATCATTGATACAGCCAGGGCTGTAATCAAAATAGAAAGTCTGGGTGCCTTAAGCATTGGCCTGTAAGCAACTCTTTGGATAACAACCCCCAAAAGGCCTACCAGTGTCATGCTGATCAGCAGGCCCACGATCAGTGATGGCCACCCGGCTCCTATTACCGGAGCGGCAATTGTGAGGAATATTAGACCGCAAAACGCGCCGATCATGTAAATATCCCCATGAGCAAAGTTTAAGAGTTTTATAATGCCGTATACCATGGAATAACCAATGGCGACAAGCCCGTAAAAAGACCCGATCAGTAAGCCGTTAAATAGCTGTTGTAGTAAAATTTCATGTAAAGCCATCTGTTCACCTCTCAAGTAGGCGCAGGCCCGGTTAAACCGGGCCTGCTTGCTTTTTATTCAGGCGGCTTACTCAACCAGGGCCCATCTACCATCCCTGGCTTCCAAAATAACAAAGTTACTTCTTGCCAGTGTATTTTGCTCGGTAAACATGATCGGCCCTGCCAGGCCTTCAAACCCGTCAGTTGCTTCAAGGGCATCCCTGATTTCTGCGCTGTCAAATGAACCTGCTCTTTCAATTGCATCAGCCAACAGCATTGTTGCATCATACATCAGGGCAGCATAAGCACCAGGTTCCCTGGGGAATGATGCTTCGTAATTTTCAATAAAGCTTTGTGCTGCGGGAAGGAAATCTGTCAGCGGAGGCCCGGTGCATAGCACTCCTTCGGCTGCCGGTCCTGCCAGATCAATTAACTCCTGGGCACTTGAACCGTCGCCAACCATGATAACTCCCTCATATCCACCTTCACGTAACTGGCGGATTAAGAGGGCGCCTTCTGCCTGGTAACCGGTCCAGTAAATAGCATCGGGCTGGTTAGCCATGATAGTTGTTACAAATGCAGAAAAATCTACTTCTCCACGCTGGACTGTATCATCAGCAACAACTTCGTAACCTGCAGCTTCCCACTGCAGTATGGTCTGTGCTTTCAGGTCGGCAGAATAAGCATCTCCCGAGTCAATTACTCCGATTGTTTCAACGCCAAGAGCGATAAACTTGTCAACTGCACTTGCTGCCTGGTCCAGGCCGGTACTGTTGATCATGAAAGCCCAGCCGGGGTTTTCATCGATTAGCGAAGTAGCGTTAGACGCAGCCACGACAAATGGAATGCCTGCATCACCGTATATAGCCAGTGTAGGCAAAGTCGCGCCAGAGCAGTAACCGCCGACTAGCGCAATAACTTCTTCTGATACAAGCTGGCTTGCCGCAGCTGTGGCCATGGAAGGATCGCATCCATCGTCACCGGTGGTGGTAACTATTCTATGACCCAGTACTCCGCCGCGGGCATTGATTTCTTCTACTGCCAGTTTGGCAGCATTTTCCATATCAATGCCGTCTGCAGCTTCAGAACCTGTGGTTGGCACCATGATCCCAATTAATACTTCACCATCTGCATCATCTGCAGGTCCATCATCGCCACAACCAAATGTACCAAAAGCCATCATAGCTGTAACTAAAAACAGGATAAAAAGCTTTTTACTGTTCAACAATTTGCTAATGACCTCCTCTAAATAATTTTGCTCCTTACCATTAATTTATTACTGGTTGGTTTAGGTTAAGAGCAGAGCCTTGCAATTAAAAAAGAAAACTAAAACTTTCCTTTGAAACTTCCTATCTAAGCTTTAAATATTGGAAGAGCCTGAAAGACTATATAAAATATTTCACCTCCTTACACAAATTGGCGACTATGAATATTATTTTATCCAATAGTCCATACATTGCACGACCTTATTTATTCGCTATCGGAGCTATTATTCCTCTTTAAGAATCGATTAAATTTATATTATCATTATCATATTTTTTAAGTAATATATATTAATTTCACACGGCAATATCTTTATACCTGAAGATTATAGCTGACACAAACATATCCCTTTTAATCCTCTATCTGATTTTCAAGTTTTCTAAACCAGGCTTGGGCCGAAGGCGTTTTCGACAAGCCCGCGCCACCAGTACAGCGCAGCTCAGCAGGCAGCATTCTGCCAACCTTGTCAAAGGCATCAATGGTTTCTCCAAGCGGAATTACATTGCTAAATCCGGAAAGTGACATGTTGGCACAGGCAAGCGCATTAACAGCTGCCAGAATATTTTTCCCCAGGCAGGGAACTTCAACCCTTTCAGCAACTGGATCGCATACCAGGCCCATGATATTTTGTATGGCAATAGCAGCAGCTGTAAGGGATTGTTGAACTGTACCGCCAAACATCTGGACTAAACCCGCTGCAGCCATAGCTGAAGCAGAACCGCATTCAACCTGGCATCCGCATTCTTCTGCGGCAAAAGTACTTTTATTAGCTATGAAAATTCCGATGACAGAAGCAGCCAGTAATCCTTTAAGGGCTGAATCTTCTTCCAAACCTTCTTCTTCCGCAACTGCAATTAAAGTTCCAGGTATAACTCCGCATGCGCCTGCAGTTGGTGCTGCAACAATTACTTCCATTGAACTTTTGGCATCCATAACCGCTGCAGTGTAAGTAATGATTTTTTTTATAACCTGCCCTCCGATAATTTTACCCTCGTACTCGAATATTTTAACTGCCTGGGGTTCAAGCATGCGATTTTTATATTCTTTGCCTTCCAGGCCAGTTCTAACCGAACAGTCCATTGCTTGTAAAATATGTTTAGCCATCTGTATCACTTCATCAGGGAGCATACCACCACGCTCCATTTCGTAATGAACAGCCATTTTCCAAAGATCCAATTCTTTTTCGTTTGCCACTATTAAAAGATCGTTTTCATCGCTGAAGGGCATCTTTAGCTCCTTCCTGGAACGAACTGGAAGAACCGGGCTTAAATGAACGATAGCGCTTACCTTTTCAAATAGTTCGATCACCTTGCGTACAAAAGATGGCAGTTCACTTTCCGTTTTAATATTGATTAAAATAAATCTATCACCGTCAACAACGATGCAGTAATCAGGATCGGGAAATAATTTGTTGATTCGTTCCATGTGCTTATTTAGTACATCTTTATTTGATGCATCGATAAATATTAATGTTTCGAAAAAGTCACCTTTAATTGAAACAGGAGCTCCGTTAATTTCTTTTAGCTCAAACATCCCGCCTCCTGTGGAAATAAATATCAGACAGTATTTATTACCGATCCGATCTATCGCAGTTACTCGGTAAGTATTGGGATGTTCTGCATCAAAACGGGTCACGGAAAAATTTACCGCAATGTTATTTTCGTTTGCTATCTTTGCTGATTCTAAGAGCCGATCATCATCAAGCTCCATCCACAGAAGCCCGCCGATCAAACCAAAATCAGATCCCTGGGTTTTATAGGTGGTTGCCAGCGAACCCTGGCTTTCAAATTCAACGCTAAATGAAGCCAGGTCGTATTTAAAAAATTGCTTGGTAAGGTTCCCTATCCTGACTGAAGCGGCAGTATGTGAGCTTGAAGGCCCGCGCATAACCGGTCCCATTACATCATTAAAAATACTTGGAGGTTGACTTATTATCATATCCAGGTACTCCCCATCCTTATTTTATTTTTGTGCCCAGTCCTTTTATCAAAGCCTGTTCGTAAATATACTCTGATACTGTGATATCGAAAAGAGCCATGCCGACAGATTTAAAAAATGTGGTCCCCCTTTTTGTTTCATATCGTTCTTTATTTTTGATTAACTCGCCCATTTTTACAAAGAAATCTTGCTCAACCCAGTTATCTCTTAACGGTATTATCATATCACCGGATTCTTCAAAACCATGTTCAGTATCGATAAAAACATTTTTCACCAGGTTGTAAATTGCCCTTGGATACTCCCTCATATCGGGTTTATAAGATCCTATCCCGATATAATGCTTGTTTTGAAGAAGTTTTGGATCGTCAGGCAAAACTGGTTCATTGGAGGGAGTAGCGGTAATTATCAAGCTTGTCTTAGAAAGCAACTCAGTGCTTGAAGTTGTTGACTTAAAAGCGATACCAGGGAATTCCTGCTTCAGTTTACCCTGCAGAAGCTTTATTTTGCTAGTTGAAAGATCATATAAGAAAACTTCTTTAATTGTTGGACGGGCCTTGCAGGCAAAATAGACCTGGAAAAAACCCTGGGCGCCTGAACCAATTAATCCTAAAGATTCTAGATAATCTGGAGCAGTATGGCGCACTGCTACTCCGCCAACAGCACCGGTCCTCAGCCCTGTTATAACTGCGCCGTCTAAAATAGCCTGGGGAGTTCCCGTTTCAGCATCATTTAATATAACAACCCCGCTAATTACCGGTTTACCATGTTTTGCATTTCCAGGAAATAGCGACAGGATTTTTGTGCCGAAAACATCACCGGTAAAGCAGGGCATATATAAGAGCGTATTAGGGCCTTTGTTAACATGCATCCTGTGAGGCATATAATAATTCCCTTCAAGATCCATAGCATATGCGTTCTCTATTACATCCATTACTTCTTCGGGTTCAACGGCTTTAATAATATCCTTCCTGTCTAAATATAAAATTGTTCCAACCTCCATTCTAAATTCTAACGTTAGGCTAATAATAATTTTATATCATTTAGGCTCTTTTACGCCTGCCACTTAGTTTTTATCTTCGCCTTTAATAACAGCCAAAGGAAACAGGCTGACCACTTTTCGAATCATATTAATGTCTGCAAGAGTATCTACAACAAGGTCGATATTTTTATAGGCCTGGGGAGCTTCATCAAGAAATGCTTTATAACTGGTTCCTGATATAATAATTTTTCCCATCTTACTTTTTAAATCTTCAACAGCTATAGTTTTCTTTGCAGCAGTCCTTGACAAAACCCTTCCCGCCCCGTGGTTAACAGAGTTAAATACATTCTCAAGTGAACTTTCAGCTTTAACAACATAAGAAGCGCTTCCCATACTTCCCGGTATCAAAACGGGGTGGCCAACTTCCATGTATGCAGGAGGATTATCAGGGTGTCCTGCAGGAAGCGCTCGAGTTGCACCTTTTCGGTGGACAAGTATTTTTTTACCTTTAATTGTTTCGAACCGCGCCGTGTTATGAGTAATGTCATATACCAGGCCGAGATCGTAATCTGCATCGTGGCCACCAAGAACTTCTGAAAAAGCTTTGCGCAAATCATCGGTTATCCATTGGCGGTTGCAATAAGCAAAATTAACAGCGCAAGACATAGCGCCTAAATAATCGCGACCTTCTTTAGAATTAATCGGCACTGAAGCAAGCCCAGAATTTGGTATATACAAGTTGTACTTTTTTGCATCTTTTTTCATGCTTTTTGAAAAATCGGTGCAGATTTGGTGGCCGAAGCCCCTGCTGCCGGTGTGGATCATAACCGTTAAATATCCTTCACTTAGGTTGTAAAAGTCCGCAGTAGTACGATCATATATCCTTTCAATCACACCGATTTCAATAAAATGATTTCCTCCGCCGATCGTTGACAGCTGGAGGCCTCGATCTTTTGCTTTATCACTAACATTTCGCAAATCTGCTCCGGGCATGCATCCACCATCTTCGGTAGTCAGAGGGTCTTCAGGGCGCCCATAGCCTAATTCAACCAGGTATGGCACTCCTTTTTCAACTAGCTCAGTAAAATGTTGTTTTATGAGGCCGGCATGCCTGCTTTTCTGCCCCACTCCGCCGGGAACCTTTTTCACTATGGCAGAAATTAATTTTTGTATAGTCTTTCCGTCTATCTCTGATGCCGGGATATTAGTTTTAAGCAGACGAACCCCGCAATTGATGTCCATGCCAACTGCACCTGCTGAAACTAATCCATTTTCAGTGTCCATTGCCATTACCCCGCCGATTGGAAGACCAAAACCGGAGTGGATGTCCGGCATGCCAATAACCGGGTTTATTACGCCTTTTAATGAGGCAGCATCAATCAGCTGTTGCAGTGACTGCTGTTCAAAATGATCTTCAAAAAGCTGCTGGTTTAGGAAAATAACAATATCAGCATTCATATTACCCCAGCGTGTCATGAAATAACAGTTCTTGCTTTTTAACTCGAGTTTATTCACTGCAACCTCCAGATTCAAGGCAGTTTTCTGCCAGCTAACTTGATTTCATAAGTTCGATAATTTCTTTCAGGCCTGGAATTGCATCCCTGTTCGTAAGCTGGAAATGTACCGGTGTAATTGATATATAGCCTTCCTTAATTGCCCTTGTGTCAGTATCCGCTGCATTTTCTATTTCATCATCATCAACCAGGTCGCCAGCCAACCAGTAATAGTGCATTCCCCTTGGATCGACCCTCTGTTCAAAAGCATTTTTATAGCGCCTCACACCCAGGCTTGTTACCTTAACACCTTTAATGCGATCCGTATTCCTGGGAACATTAATATTAACAAGCAGGGGTTGTTTTTGCTTGACGGCCATAAATTCTGGTATAAAATCTGAAATAAAGCGAGCCGCATATAGAAAATTATTGCTGTCACCTCGCCCGGTAAGAGATATGGCAATTGAATTGATATCCATTAACAAGCCTTCAACAGCGGCAGATACTGTACCGGAATAGAGCACATCAGTACCAAGGTTACTGCCGCGGTTTATTCCTGATATTACAAGGTCAGGTTTATTATCCAGTATTGCCTCAACGGCAAGCTTAACACAGTCAGAAGGAGTTCCATTTACGGCCAAACCGCAAAGTCCAGGTATATTAATAAAATCTATTTCTTCGACCCTCAAAGGTTTGTGCATTGTAATTCCATGACCTACAGCACTTCTTTCCCGGTCTGGTGCTATAACTGATATTTTGTAATTTTTCCCATACTGTTCATGCAGGACCCTGGTTAAACTCTGTATCCCCTCAGCATAAATTCCATCATCATTGGTTATTAAGATATGCGGTTTATTCATTTGTGCCTTTAAATATCCTTTCTATTCTGGATCAAACGAGCTGTACACTCTGAAGCCTTGCTGATAACGGCTTTTTCATCAATAGTCGTTAGCTTTCCTTCTTCAAGCAGTATATTACCATCTACCATCACAAGATCCACATCGGCAGCAGCTGATGAATATACAACATTTGCCAGGGGATCATGCATGGGTACAAAATGCGGCTTATCAATCTGCATGGCAATTAAATCAGCCTTATATCCTTCCTTCAGCTCGCCAATCATCTTTAATCCAAGCGCTTTCGCGCCCGTTACTGTAGCCATTTTTATGGCAGTCTTTGCATCAATTAAAGTCGGGTTCATTTCAATACCTTTACCCAGCAAAGCCGCAAGGCGCAGCTCTTCAACCATATCGAGGTTGTTATTGCTGGAAGCTCCATCAGTTCCAATACCTACATTGATACCTTTATCCAGCATCCGGGAAACAGGGGCGATACCGCTTCCAAGTTTTAGATTACTGCCGGGATTATGGGCAACACCTACATTATACTCTGCAAGTATATCGATATCTTTTTCAGTAAGATGAACACAGTGTGCAGCAAGCGTACTTATTTTAAATAGACCAAGATCTTCTAAAAGCGCAGGTGGGGTTTTACCATACTCATCTATGCAGCTTTCTACTTCACCCTTAGTCTCAGAGAGGTGGATTTGAAGAGATGTTCCGGTTTTTTCGGCTAAAGAGATCACTTTCTTTAAATATTCAGGCGGACAGGTATATGGCGCATGGGGGCCAAGGGTTACTGAGATTTTGCCATTTGCTGCGCCCTGCCAGTTTTTTATAAATTCTTCAGACTCGAGAAGACCCTCATCGCCACCACTAATGCCTATTAAACCCCTTGATAGCACTGCCCGGATACCGCTGTCGTCTGCTGCTTCTGCAACACGATCCATCTCCATGTACATATCAGTGAAAGTAGTCGTACCGCTTTTTATCATTTCTGCAATAGCCAGCTTAGTACCCCAATAAACGTCCTCGCCCGTCATAAGTTCTTCAATGGGCCATATCTTTTCTTCAAGCCATTCTTTTAAAGGCAAATCATCTGCATAGCTTCGGAGCAGGGTCATAGCAGCATGGCCATGTATATTGACCAATCCGGGCATAACTAAATAGTTACTTCCGTCAATAATCTTTCCAGCAGATAAAGGATCAATAATTTCTGGATACCCGGCAATTGATTCAATCACCGAACCGCTTATTAAGATATCACCAATAAAGCTGTCAGGTTTGCTCTCATCAAGGGTTACTATTATAGCTCCTTTAATCAGTATTTTACTCAAGTAAACATCCTCCTAGTAGATTCTTAGCAAATTATACAGCTGTTTTATAAAAGTTTTTTTAACTCCCTGTATCCGGGTTTTGAAATTATTCCTTTTTCAGTGATAATAGCAGTGATTAAGCTTGCAGGTGTTATATCAAAGGCATAATTTGTAACTTCGATATCCTTTGGTGCTATAAGGTTTTCACCAATTCCGGTAATTTCACTGCCGGAGCGCTCTTCAATTATTATATCACTGCCAGAACCGATTTCAGGGTCTATAGTAGAAATTGGGGCAGCGACATAAAAAGGCAAATCATGGTAAGTTGCAAGAATAGCAAGATTATATGTTCCTATTTTATTTGCCACATCGCCGTTTGCTGCTATCCTGTCTGCGCCTACAATGATCAGATCTACACCGCCCCTTGACATTAAGAAAGCTGCACTGTTATCCGTTATTAATGTAGCAGGAATCTTTTCCTGGCATAATTCAAACGCTGTAATTCTGGCACCCTGCAGTAGCGGTCTTGTTTCATCTACATATACATGAATATTTTTGCCATTTTCAAATGCTGTACGTATAACGCCAAGGGCTGTACCATAACCTCCTGTAGCTAAAGCCCCGGCATTGCAGTGTGTAAGTATTGAAGCCTTTTCCGGAATCAACTTATTACCATGCATGCCGATTAACCTGTTATTTTCTATATCCTCTTTGTGGATTTGCTGTGCCTCTTTGAGAATTATACTATAGATTTCCTCCGGTTTAGATTCCAGGTGATCCTGCAAAATAATTTCAATTCTTTTTACAGCCCAGAAAAGGTTGACCGCAGTTGGGCGTGCCTTAATCAGTTCAGAGGCAGCTTGCTCTAAGTACGAGAGCATTTGAACCGTATTAAAATCCTTCTGAAGGGCTTCACGTGCTGCAACCGCCATTCCGTAAGCAGCGCTTATACCAATTGCCGGCGCGCCCCGTACAGACATCTCTTTTATCGCAGATATGATCTCCAGGTAATTACGGCAACTACGATATTCTACCCGGTTGGGCAGAAATCTTTGATCAAGTAAGTATAATGTCTCTTTATCCCAGTATAAAGTCTTAATTTTATTATCCATAAATTTATACTCCAGGCCAGTGTTTTCCTGATTCACGGCAGCTGCATGTTTTTTCTGCCGTTACCGCTTCTATACACCCGGCAAGCAGCCGATCAAGTTCAGGCTTTGTTTTATCCATCTCTTCCAGCACTTCTTCATGAGTGAGGGGGGTAACAGATATCCCTGCCGCATAATTGGTAGGCAAGGCAATAGTTGCATAGCAAAGACCTGCTTCACGTGCGAGAACTACTTCAGGAACGTTTGTCATGCCAACAAGATCGCCTCCCCAGGTGGAAATCATCTTTACTTCCGCAGGGGTTTCAAAACGAGGTCCCTCGCAACAAACATAGCACCCGCCATCTACTAAATCCTGGCCGAGGATACTGCCGGCTTGCAATATTTCTCTTCTTACCTGCGGACAATATGGATTGGTAAAGTCTGTATGGACTACGAATCCATTTTCACCTTCGTAATAAGTTAGTGCCCTTGACCTTGTATAATCTATAAATTGATCAATAACCACCCTGCTGCCTGGAGGCATATTTTCACGTAGG
>SLQM01000059.1 GCA_007131435.1 Syntrophomonadaceae bacterium | reverse complement strand
TTATAATTATTTTAAAATATTTATTTTTAATTATAGTGGAGTTTATTAATGGACGCATCAAGTGAAAAGAGTATTGTATCCATTTCATCCTGTAACCGCTACAGGATAGATACAATGAATGATAGCTTAAAAATGCTGCTCGAACCTTGGGGTGGTATTAATTATTTTGTAAAAAGCGGCCAACGAGTATTAATTAAACCTAATTTACTCTGCGCCTCTAGCCCGGAAGAAGCTGTAACTACTCATCCCGTATTAATCAGGGCAATTGCCGATCTTGTAAAAAAAGCAGGTGCAGATGTTATGATTGGAGATAGTCCGGGTAGTGATGATGAAGAAACAGTTTACAAGAGAACAGGAATTGAAGAAGTAGCAAATGAAACCGGTGCCAGGCTTGTAAAGTTCGATTCGGCCAGGGGAAGGAAATTTTACGGCATTAAAGCCCGTAATCTTGATCTTGCTGCTATTTTAGACAAGGTGGATGTAATTATAAATGCAGCGAAATTGAAAACACATCCTCTGACCGGCATAACTGCTTCTGTAAAGAATACCTATGGATGCATTGTAGGGAAAAAAAAAGCTAAACTGCACCTTGAAAACCCTTTGCCTTTAGATTTCGCCCGCCTAGTTATTGATATACACATGGCAGTAAAACCAAACCTTTCAATACTTGATGCCGTGATAGCAATGGAAGGAACTGGCCCGCGAAGCGGAAAAGCCAGGAAGGCAAACCTGTTATTGGCTTCCGAAAATGGATTCGCACTAGATAATATTGCAGCACGCTTAGTTGGAATCAAGCCAGATCTTGTTACAACCAATTATATAGCAAGAGAAATGTCATACCCGGGAACAAAAAATATCGATATTTTAGTTAAAGGTTTACCTCTCGAAGAGTGCATTATTGATTCATTTGACGCCGGTGCAGCAGCAGGCAGAAATATCCCGGGTTTATTGGCAAATTTCCCCCTGTCCTGGTTTAGAGGGCTGCGAAATAACTTAAGGCCCTTTCCTGTAATCAATAAAAATAGCTGCATAAAATGTCTAAAGTGTTTAGAAGGTTGCCCGGCGCAAATTATTGTTCGTGACAGCCACGGTATCCCATTTATTAGGAGAGAAAGCTGTATACGCTGTTACTGCTGCAGGGAATTATGTCCAAATGGTGCAGTTGACTTGTAAAAGGTAAATTAAAGTTTATCGTCGAATAAGTAAGTAAGTAGAACAGAAAGGATCAGAGATGGCTAAAACTAAATATCGCTTAAAGGTTTACAACGAAAGATGTAAAGACTGTGGAATATGTTTCGAGTTCTGCCCAAAAAAGAACCTTAAACCCGGAACGGATGGCAGTCCGGAGTTAATTGATCCTAAAGATTGCACGGGATGCAAACTCTGTGAATATCTCTGCCCTGACTTTGCAATCCAGGTTCAAAAAGATAAAACAGGTGAATAGCCCCCAAAACTCTTCTATTCAGATTCTTGCTTCTTGGCAGGGAGGATATAATAGTCTCTAACTACAAATGGTTTAAAGAAACGATTACAAATCATGATAACCTTCAGCTTTCTGCTTTATTAAGATTTCAGTCAAAGCGTAAAGTTGTTGTTGTCTGTCATGGCTTTACAGGCTCAAAAGAAGGTGGCGGCAGAGCGCTAAAAATGGCTGATAAACTGGCAGAACTAGATTACAGCACAGTATTATTTGATTTTTCCGGATGTGGAGATAGCGAGGGAACCTGGGATAGTTTAACCCTGACCAGTCAGATTACTGATCTAAAATCAGTGATTCATTGGTGCCAGATCAAAGGATTTGAAGAAGTTTATCTTAACGGAAGAAGTTTCGGTGGCAGTACTGCATTATGCTGCGCACCCCAATCTGAATCGGTTAAAGCCGTTTGCACCTGGGCGGCTGTTGCAAAACCTGCAGCTTTGTTTAAATCACTTGTAAATCATACAATTAAGGGGCCAGGTAAAGAGTTTGTGGAAATCATTGATGATTCAGGCTTTATACATCAAATAAAAAAGAATTTCTTTTATGATCTTGAGAAATATGATGTTTTGGACTGCGCTGCTGAAATTTCTCCAAGGCCGCTTTTAATTATCCATGGCACAGAGGATAAAACTGTTCCCGTAAGCCAAGCCAGGGAACTATATGAAGCGGCACACGAACCGAAAGAGCTTTTAACGATCGATGGTGCAGATCACAGGTTTACCAATCATATCATTCCAGTCTGGAATAGTTTTTTTCAATGGCTTAATTATACATAAAACGCTTAGAAAGGAAAATCATTGGTTTGAATTACTCTGCAGCATCAAAATATTATCAAGTTACGCTTGGGTGCCAGATGAATGAGCACGACTCAGAAGTAATAGCCGCAATGCTTGAAAGTAAGGGTTATGAACCTGTTGCTTCTGCGGAAGAAGCTGATTTAATTATTATCAATACCTGTGCTGTAAGAAAAAAACCTGAGGACAAGGTCGCATCATTACTGGGCAAGTATGCTGCCTTGAAACAACTGAAGCGCAGCCTGGTAATTGCCGTGGGCGGTTGTATGACTCAACAGGAAGAAGTCGCAAGATATATACAGGAAAGGTTTCATCATGTTGACCTGGTCTTTGGAACCCATGCCCTGCCGCGACTGCCAGCATTGATTGATCAAGCTGTTGAAAGCAAATCTTTAATCCTTGATATCAGCGAAGATTATACTGCACGAGATCAGCTGCCCGTTGCACACAGTAGTTCTTTTAAAGCATGGCTACCGATAATTTATGGTTGTAATAATTATTGCTCATACTGTGTGGTACCTTATGTTAGGGGCCGTGAACGCAGCAGGCCATTTCAAGACGTAATAAATGAAGCAAGGACGCTTGCCGGGAAAGGATACCTTGAAATAACTTTACTTGGCCAAAATGTTAATTCATATGGAAATGATTTAAATGATGATGTTGCTTTTACAGATATACTGAAAAATATCGATTCTATCAAAGGGCTAAAACGAATCAGGTTTATGACTTCCCACCCCAAGGATTTATCAGCCGACTTAATTGAAACAATAGCCAGGGGGGAAAATTTATGCGAGCATTTTCATCTGCCTGTTCAATCTGGAAGCAACAGGATTCTTGAATTGATGAATAGAAAATATAACAAACAAAAATACCTTAATATAATAAAAAGCATCAGGGAGATGATTCCTGGTGCATCCATTACATCTGATATA
>SLQM01000108.1 GCA_007131435.1 Syntrophomonadaceae bacterium | reverse complement strand
CACATGAAAAATGGGACTCCCCTGGGAAATAAGACGTTTATCTCTGAGCTGGAAGAGAAATTTGACATGGATTTTAGTCCGAAAAAAAGGGGCCCAAAAGGCCCTTGGAAAAATAAATAAGATACTTCAGACTGTATTGTAGATATGAGTATAAAGTAATCTAAACCTAAAAAATTTTCATTGTGTCCCGAAATTATTCCAAAATAATTTTCATTGTGTCCCGAAATTATTAAATTGCTTTTGAAACTATGTTGGATTACGTGGAACGAGTAAAACAGGGGGCTTAAACTATGCTTGATAACAGGGTCGAAGTTTTTCTCCATGTAGCGCGCTGCCTGAATATTTCCCAGGCTGCCCGTGACCTGTTCATGTCTCAACCTGCGGTAACTTCAGCGATTCAGAAGCTTGAGGATCATTACTCGATAAAGCTTTTCCTCCGTCTGCCCAGGGGATTGGAACTTACCCCGGCGGGAGTATTGCTTTACAGGCATTTAAAAGAGCTAAAAGACGGGGTAGTGGACCTGGAAAATGAAATGATGAAAATCAGGGGAACCCTGCATGGCAAAATACTAATTGGCGCTTCTCCCACTTTCGGCAATTATACGCTGCCTCACCTGCTCGGGCTTTTCAGCCAGCTTTACCCGGAAATCAGTTACCGTCTGACCATTGCAAACAACTCCCAGGTTTATGCTTTCCTGCAGGAAGGAAAGATTGAGTTGGCCTTCCTGGTTGGGACTCTGCCCGGTAAAAGGCTTGATGCAAAAAAAATTATGGAAGATGAACTGGTAATGATTGCAGCGCCAGGCCATCCATGGGCATCGGGTGTGCCGGTGAAAAGCAGCGAACTGTTGACCCAACCGGTAATCTTAAGGGAAAAAGGTTCGGGCAGCCGAAAAGATATGGAAGAAGCCTATGCCGAGATGGGCCTGCCCCCGGATGAGCTGATCGTTATTGCTGAACTGAACAGCCTTGAAGCTATCAAGCAGGCCGTTATAGCCAACCTGGGCACTGCCCTGGTATCGCGGAGGGCGGCAGAAACAGAAATCGAGCAGGGTTTATTGAAAACTGTGGGAATAGAAGGAGTGAAGTTGGCCAGGAACATTTATGCGGCAACCCTGCCTGATGCCCGCCTTACTGCCGCAGCCTCCGACCTGCTTCAATTTGTAAATAAAGAGCTGAATGAGAAACCCTGCAGCTAGAGCTTCAGCTTTCCTGTAGCATTGCCAAGACCGAATCCGCCGGAAATACTGACAACCTCTCCGGTCAGGTAATCGGAATCGGGTGAAGCGAAAAAAGATACTGCAGCGGCTACATCTTCCGGTGTTCCGAGACGGCCAAGCGGTGTAGCGGCGGCAATCTGCTCTTTTAAAGCTTCAACAGTTGTCCCTTTTAGCCCCGCTTCCATTTCCAGCCCCCACTGTTTCAGTTCTGTCTGAATATCACCCGGGCATAAAGCGTTGACATTGATATTAAACTGGGCCAGTTCAAGGGCCATAGATTTAGTAAGCCCCAGCATCCCGGCCTTGGCGGCGCTGTAAGCGTGCATCCATAAGGCCCCGTTATTTGCCGCGCGGGAGGAGATATTAATGATTTTGCCGCCCCCTGCCCCGATCATGGAAGGGACAACTTCGCGGCAGCAGAGGAAGGTCCCGGTTAAATTGATGGCCAGGGTTTTTTCCCATGCCTCCAGGGTGAACTGGGTGAGGGGCGCAGGGCCCGGTGAACCGCCGGCATTGTTCACCAGGATGTCTATTTTGCCGAGCTCCTTAATTGCTTCTTTCACCAGTTTTTCTACAGCTTCCGGGTTTGTTATATCGGCAAACAGCGGCAGGGCTTTGCCTCCGCTGCTGTTTATTTTTTCTGCCACAAGTGCCAGTTCATCTTTAGCCCCCACCTTGTAATTGGGGAAATCTGAAAAGGAAGTGTCTAGATCTGTTACAACAACGGCAGCGCCTTCCTGTGCCAGGCGGCTGGCACAAACTGCGCCTATTCCTTTTTTTCTCCCGCTTCCGGTCACCAGGGCCACTTTCCCAGCAAGTCTGCTCATTTTCTTCAATCCTTTCTTTGTGAGAGTTTTACCTGGCAATTATTGATATAAAAAAGGACAGGCTTTAAGCCGCCCTTCTTGCTAGTTGATTTTCCAGGGTAAATCCATGCTGGAACAGCCGGTATCAGGTTCGGTTTTCACATTGATGCAGGCTGGAAGTCCGCTTTTCAGTGCTTCCTGCATCACCTGCTCCAGGTCGTCCAGTTTTTCAACCTCTGCGCCAAACCCTCCCAGGGTTCGGGCAATTTGATCGTAGCGTATCGCACCAAGTTCTACGCCAATTGTCCGGCCGTAATCCTGCTTCTGCCTGCGCCGGATCTGGCCCCATCCCCCGTCGTTGGAGATGATAGTTATAACCGGCGCTCCGTGCCGTACTGCCGTGGAAAATTCCATCGCGCTGAAGCCAAATGCGCCATCTCCGGTTAGAAGGAAAACGGGCCGGTCAGGATCGGACAGCTTACCAGCAATGGCAAAGGGCAGGCCAACGCCTAAGTGCCCAAAGGCCCCGATCCAGATTAGCGAAGAAGGTGAAAGGGCATCCATGGTCAGGTTGGCAAAGACGGCAATATCGCCTCCATCCACGACAAGAGATGCGTTTTCAGGGAGCAGTGAGCCAAGCTTGTGACAGAGCATGGCCGGGTGAATGGGCAGCGCTTCCGGATCGACCCCCTGCAGGTTAGATTCCCTGGCAGCAGTGCGCATAACCTGGATTGTTCCTGTCCAGGATTCTTCAATATTCATTTCTTTTCCTTTCAGCCCTTCATGCAGCTGGGCCAGTATAGCCTTAATATCTCCAACCAGCCCGACATCGGCGGGGCGGTTCTGGCCGATTTCAGCTGCTTCAATATCGACATGGATAGTTTTTGTTGACATTTTTAAAAGCGGCGGTCTGCCGTAACCGACAGTCCAGTCAAGTCGGGTGCCTAAGATTAGGACGACGTCAGCCTGCATCAGGCCGATGGGGAAGAACCCCCCGGCCAGGCTATGGTTTTCCGGGAAAGTGCCCCTGCCCATGTTGCGGGTGTAAACAGGAATGCCATAAGCTTCTGCAAACCCGGTTAGATCGGCTGCGGCCCCTGACCAGAAAACACCGCTGCCGGCCAGGATAAGCGGTCTTTCTGCAGACGAGAGCAGCTCTGCAGCTGCGCTGATTTCTAAAT
>SLQM01000178.1 GCA_007131435.1 Syntrophomonadaceae bacterium | reverse complement strand
CGTATTACGTACTTCATCAAGTCCGCGGCGGGCCTGCTCCTGGCTTTTATTAATCTCGGCCAGGGCTTTTTCCGGATCTTTTGCAAGCAGCTTTTTGCCTGCTTCAAGACTTACAACAACAGCAGTTAAAGTGTGGGCCAGCGTATCATGCAGCTCACGGGCAAGGCGCGTCCGTTCCTGATCTGCTGCCAGCTGTTCCCGCTCTTTACTGACTTCAACTAGCTTATGATAAGCTTTCTCCAGGTCGGAACGTGATCTGTCTAACTGTTCAAGGGCATCTTCAGCACGCTCCCTCTCATCAAGCTGCCTGCGCGCCATGTGGCTTACTGCGTATGCAAAGAAAAGGAAAAGACAGTTGATAAAAATCGTTACCATGTTATCCCAGTTAAAAGAAGAACGCCAGTAAAGACTTGCTGCACCAACAAGGGGAAAGCCGGCCAGTGAAAAGAGGAATATATAATCCCCGTTAGGGCGGGAATAAGCTATGATACTCTCTGCAGATAAAATGATTAAGAGTATTGCACCAACCGGTGATCCGTCAAGGAAGATAAACACCAGGGCCAGGACCAATTGCAGGTAAAGGCTTGGAATAGACAAAACCCTGAATTTTTCATCAAGATAGTAGGTACGGATGCTGTCAATTGCAAAAACAAAAAAGAGAGGTAACAGGCTGGGCTGCATAACCATACCGCTAAAACTGACCACGACCCAGAGCACGGCAAGGTAACCGCCGTATTTACCCAAACTTAAAAAAAATAGTGTTCTGCGATCCATAATATAACCCCGGTAAAAAGCCCAAAAAAGACCGGTTTCCCTCCATCCCTAATTACGTCACAGCAAAAACCTTGAAATTCTTATAAAACTATGCCCCCAAAACATACTTTCTACTTTTCCATCAGCTTCCTGGCCCTCTTTACTGAACGACTTATTCCTTCATAACCTGTGCAACGGCAGAGGTTGCTCTGAAGCCATTCCCTGTCAATATCGCCCTCCGGTTCAGGATACTTTTCCAGGAGGGCATAGGCATTGACCAGGAAACCGGATGTACAGTATCCGCACTGGAATCCCCCTTCTTCCTGAAAGGCCTGTTGAATAGCCGTATCTTTGATCCCCTCAATAGTGGTAATCTCCGATCCCACTGTTTCAACTGCTAGCAGAAGGCACGATTTAACCGGCAGCCCGTCGATCAAGACGGTGCAGGCGCCGCAATCTCCGTTTTCGCATCCAGGTTTAGCGCCGGTTAGCCCAATTTTTTCACGAAGCACCCGCAGCAGGGTGTCGGCGGGGCGGACGGCAATCCTTCTTTCTTCACCGTTTACTTTAAGGGTAATATAAGATATATCCCGGTATGCTATCATCAGCCCGCTCCTTCCAATTCACTTAACATTGTTACCAGATCTTTTTTCCACAGTTCAAGGCGGTAATCTGCAGATCCGAGTTCATCACTGCGAACAGCTGCCGGCAATAATTCCGAAGCTTTTTCAGCTCTTTTTTCAGGTGCCAGTGAAGTATCATTGAGAACTTCATCAATCTGGCTGCTGTGGAATGGGAATGCGCACAGCCCGCTTACAGCTGCTGAAATAAGGCCTTTTTTCTGCATAACAGCTGTATGGCAAAGAGGATAGTCAACCCGACCGTGCTTTTCACGCCTTTTAGCCCAGCTCTTATTTTTTAGTTGATCACCTGGAACAATCAGTTGAACAAGGAACTCGCCCTTCTTAAGTTTAAGTCGCTTTTCGAATAGCTCTGAAAGGGGCACTGTGCGCATGCCTTCTGTGCCGGCCAGGACTGTTTTGGTATCGGCAATTAATAATGCAAGAATCGCTTCACGGTATGGCAGCTTACCGCATATATTGCCTCCGAGGGTGAGGCGGTTGCGCACGGTCCGGTCAGCGATCACACCTGCTGTTAAAGCCAGGAGAGGAAAATATTCCTGACCCTGCAAAGTTGTCAAAGTAATGTTAGACCCTATAGTTAACTTTTCACCCTCAAGCTTCAAAGTGGTCGTTTCAGGTATTTTCTTCAGATCGATCAAAGAATCGGGTTTAATAATCTGCTGACGGGTAAAGGTGATAATCTCGGTTCCTCCAGCATAGTAGAGTGGTTCTTTGCCTTCATCGGCCAGCTTTGCAAACAACCCGCTTGCCTCTTCAATATTTTCAGGAACATAAAATTCCAGGTCAAAAGGAATCATTCTGCCCTCTCCTTTCCCTCCTCCCAGATCACCTGGGGAGTTAACGGCAGACGGTTAAGGGGTGTGCCGGCCGCCCTGGAAAGCGCTCCGGCCAGGGCTCCGGGCATACCGAGAACTCCCTGTTCGCCTAATCCCCTGGCGCCGTAAGGTCCATCACGCTGGGGGGTTTCAACAAATTCTACCAGGTATTCCGGTTCCTCCCCGTAACGCATAATTTTATAATTCCTTAGGTTATCATTAATTACCCGGCCCTGCTTATTAAAAACAAAACTTTCCCACCCCGCATAACCAAGGCCCATCGACATCCCTCCTACTATCTGACTGCGGGCCAGGAAAGGATTAATTACTTTACCTACATCCATAGAACAAACTGCCTTCAGTACCCGGTAGGTACCGTCAGTTGGATCAAGTTCAACCTCGACTCCTTCCGCACCCAGGGTCCATTCGAGTGCAGGCCGACCCGACCCGGTCTCCGGATCAATGGAAGTTATTCTCCGGGAAATATAACGGCCGACACCGATAATCTGGCCTTCGATAGAGCTGCCGTCAGGATACATGTAGCCGAAAACTATGTCTGAAAGGGGCATGCCGATTTCCGGTTCATCAGCCAGGAATACCCTGCCCCCAGAGACTTCAAGGTCTCCGGGAGGGCAGCGCAGTGGTATGGAAGCTGTCCTTTTAATCTGCCTGATAGCATCATCTGCGGCTTTAATCACTGCCCTTCCGATCATGAAAACACTGCGACTTGCCGCAGTAGCCCAGTCGTGGGGTGCGGTTCTGGTATTGACATAATCCACTACATGAACCTGGTCAGGATGAAAACCGAGTTTTTCTGCCAGGATCTGGGCCAGGCTGGTTTTTAAACCCTGGCCTATTTCAATCGCACCGCAGTGCAGGTTAACTGAACCATCATCGTTAAAAGTCAGAATTGCACCTCCGTCTGCATTTGTCGGCATTGCAGGCGCTTTCCAGAAACAGCTGATACCCCTGGCCTTCACTCTCCCCCCGTAAGTTTCCCT
>SLQM01000200.1 GCA_007131435.1 Syntrophomonadaceae bacterium | reverse complement strand
TTTCACAAATCGCAACACAACATTTATGACCTGGAACCTGATGCACCTGGCAAAGATGCTTAAAGATAATAAAGGTGTCCCGGCACACGGTAATCAGCGCAGCAAGTGGGCTGCCGGATGCAGGTTTGACCACCCTAACCCGGAATACAGGTGATTAATTAATTACAACTATTAACGTTAAGCTTGATAAATAAAATAAATATAAAGGCACCGATTAGCGATGCTGCAGCTCCCGACATAAAAGCTGCCTGCCCGCCCCAGGCGCTCCAGATAAAGCCACCAACAGCTGAACCAGCAACAATCCCCGTGTTCTCACAGATGGCGCCATAAAAACCCATAGCCGTTCCCTGCCTGTCCGGGGGCGATGAACTGGAAAAAAGGCTCAGGGCAGCAGGACTGAAGGCCGTGTAGCCAATATTATATAAAACTACAATAAATACGAAAGCGGCAAAACTACCAGCAAAGGAGAATGCCGCCATAGCAAGGGCCGTGATCAAAAGGCCGAAAAACATCATTATTCTAGTGCCAATCCTATCTGCCAGCATGCCCATGGGAATGCTGAAAAGCATTGCTACAAGACCCCTTACTGACACCAGGATACCAACTTCAGCCATTGATACCCCCGTTCTACCGGTAACCAAGAGAGGCAAAAAAGCCACTATTACACCCAATCCGAAAAACTGAAAGGCAGTTACCAGGCACTGCAGGGTAAGGGCTTTAGATTCTTTGTTGAGCTTCAGTTTGAACCTGCCCCGCAATTTATATTTGACCGGAATAGTATTCCTGTAGCCCCATAAAACCAGCAGTCCCCCCAAAAAAGAAACAGTTGCGGAAAAATAGAAAACTGTTTTAAATCCCCACGTTTCGGCAATAAAACCGCTCGGCAGGGCACCAAGAGAGCTTGAGACAGCGATAATTGCCGTCACAATAGCCAAACGTGTAGTTTTCTTGCCAACAGGAGCACCGGCGGCTATAAAACCCCTGCTGGGCCCGAAAATAGCCGATCTGAAAAGGCCCCAAAAAAAGAATATGATAAAAATATAGAAAAGTTCCTGGACAAGGGTAAAAAGAAGTACGGTAAACCCGCAAAGGAAGGTTCCCACAGCCAGGGGCATCCAGGCTCCGGCCCGGTCTGCAGCCCACCCCCATTATCCTTCACCAATGGCCATGGCAATCATGGATACAGAAAACATTAGGCCTATTATTTCCGGGGTAATTTCAAGGGCTGATAAATATAGAGGCAGGATAGGGTGCAATAGACTCATCGCTACCGCGGCAAGGCCAAATATGGTTATTATGATCCACTGTGTATTCCTGGTCAATACTTAAAACCTTTCAATAAAAAATCTGAATTTGACAGTTTAAAAACCCGGCATGACTTTTTCTATTATATCAGGGCGCCAGCCTTGCTTCTACAACAACGACAAAAATAAACCGCCACGATATATTTTGGCCAAAATCATTTATCAACCTGCAGGTAAAAACGGTGATAAAATAGAAAAGGTTTCTGAATTAAACAACTAGCCCGGGCAGCTAAATGCTGCTCTTTTAGAACAGAGAAGGAGGGTATTTTATGTGGCAAGACCTTATTGACTCTTTTTTTATTCCCGAAGATCTTACTTTAACACTGTTTACAGCGCTGCTCATGGCTTTAATCCTGTCATTTTTCATCGCCATGATCTACCGCAACACCCACCGGGGGATGAACTACGAGCCGGCGTTTCTAACCACCCTGGTGCTTATTTCTCCGGTAGTTGCCCTGGTAATGTTTTTCATCCGCGGAGACCTGGTATTATCTTTGGGCCTGATCGGCTCCCTTTCGATAATTCGCTTCAGAACCCCTATAAAAGATACCAGGGACATGGTTTACCTGTTCTGGGCTATTGTAGTCGGCCTGGGCTGTGGCACAGAAAACTGGACCCTGGCCCTCATGGCTACGGTATTTATTGCAATCATCATCTTTATCCTATTTCTTTTTGAATACGGTCGTCCCAAGCATTCTGACTTCGTGCTTGTCGTTTCCGGGCAAAACCAGCTTGCGACCAGTGAAGCTGCAGCGATTATCAAACAATACAGCGCCCGCTCCAGGATTAGATCCCACGACTTACTTGACGATGGTTGGGAAGTTATATACGAACTGCGTTTTACAGCCGAACAGGAACAAGAAACTGAACAATTTATAAGTGAAATAAAAGGGCTTGAAGGAGTTAGCAAGGTATCGCTGCTGGCACCGCAACTTGCCCTGCCGATGTAACAGAGTGAGGTCCTGATGATTTTTAAGAATAAAACCACCCAGGTCGTACCCTGGCGTTTTGAATATAAATACCGGATGGATATCTGGAAATATCACCAGGTTAAAAATAACCTGGTGCCTTTCATGGAAATGGACGATTACACCAGGAGAACCGGTAACCACCGCTACCTGGTGCGCAGCCTTTATTATGACAACGACCAATTCCAGGCATATTATGAAAAAATTGAGGGCAATTTTGGCCGTATTAAGTGCCGTATCAGGACATATAGTGACAGATTAGACAGTAGCTCCATCCTGAAAGTGGAGCTGAAAAACCGCTGGGGAGAATCTATAGAAAAATACAGCACCCTTATTTCTGAAGAAGCTTACCATTATTTCAGGGATAACCGGCACTGGCCCGGGCAGGAGAACCCTGTCCTGCAGGAGTTTGAGAGAATTTACTATTTACGGGCAATGCGGCCCAAGGTGCTCGTTCAATACTACCGGGAAGGATATAAAACCAGAAACCATGATGATGTTCGGGTTACCATAGATCACGATGTCAGAAGCTGCATGGCAGATAACCTTTTTCCTGCCCCTGCAATATTTAAAGCTCATCACCCCCACTCTTTAGTCCTGGAAATAAAATGCCGCCGCAAGCAGCCGACCTGGTTAAGCCAGCTGGTTCGGCGACACGGTTTAAAATATATAGCTAACAGCAAGTACACCCAGGGAATTGAGGCCGTAAGGCCTGATTTAATCAGCCCCTACTAATAATCCAGCAAAACACCTTCTACAAGTATCCCCGAAGCCCATCCTAATAGATTAGCAATGCTGCTAACAGTCAGTGCAGTTCTTCGTCTCCACCTTCCCGGGCAATAATGTCCTGGTAATCGTAGGTAAACTCCACCATTTTGGTAGCCATATAAATTGGTGAATTGAAACGCAGGGCCAGGGCTATCGCGTCACTGGGCCGGGAGTCAATAACTATAGACTGATCATTTTGAGAAAGGTAGACTTCAGCATAGAAAGTACTCTCCCTGATATCGGTAATCACTATTTTTTCCAATTTAGCATGCAGGTTCTCGCATACAGTTTTCAGTAAATCATGGGTCAGTGGTCTTGGTGGTGTTTCGCCCTGCAGGACAAGAGCTATTGCCTGTGCTTCAAGAGGGCCGATAGAAATCGGCAGAACCTTTTTTTCTTCATCATCCATCAGGAGTACTAAAAAATTGCCACCCTGATCAGCTGTAACAGTTTTAACCTCCATTTTAATCATAGCATACAACCCCTCTCAACTCACTTACCTGTATTCTACCATAGATCAGTTAATCATTAAACCGCTGGAAAAGAAGAAGGCTATGGATAATCCTTTATAAAAAATTACCACACAGCAAATTGATATTATGGTATTATTCAGTATAGTAGTATTTATTATCAATTAAACAGTAAAGGAGATTTCTAATGGGCCAGGTAAAAATTGTTACAGATAGTACAGCTGATTTATCACAGGAGCAGGTTAATAAGTACGGCATAAAAGTTGTGCCGATTACCGTTAACTTTGGCAGCGAATCATACTCAGACGGGGTGGATCTAACTGCGGAAGAATTTTTCAGTAAACTGACCACGGGAAGCGAACTGCCAAAAACATCCCAACCGTCACCTGAAATGTTTCGCATTGCCTATGATGAAGTGGGCAGTGAAGATGATATCATCTTTAGCGTACATGTTTCCGGCAAATTAAGCGGAACTCTAAACTCGGCCGAAATAGCATCAAAAATGGCAAAAAGCAAAGTTATCCCCATTGATACTAAAACAGCTTCACAGGGCATTGGCCTCTCTGTCCTGGTAGCAGCTGAGGCAGCCAGGAGAGAAATGAAGGAAGACGAGATTATTGCAATTACAGAAAAATCTGTTACTGAAACATTCTCGGTTTTTGCTGTCGACACCCTTGAATACCTTCAAAGAAACGGCCGGATAGGAAAAGCGGCATCCCTTTTGGGATCACTTTTACAGATTAAGCCGATCCTTTATGCAGATTCAGAAGGAATGGTAGCTCCATATGATAAGGTCCGCGGCCGCTCTCTCGTAGTACCCACGCTGGTAGGGGCAGCGCTGAAAAATGTTTCTCCCGATAACCCGGTAAACGTTTCAGTCGTCCACACCATGGCTGAAGAAAGCGCTGAGAAACTCCTGGAAGAGCTAAAAAAGGAATACAATATTAAAAACCTGCACGTAGGAATGGTCGGGCCTGCCATTGGAGCCCATATCGGGCCGGGGGCAGTTGCTGTAATGATTCAACCGTCCTTTGAAACAATGCTTGATAGCATTAATGGTTAAATTGTTTAAATATTGACTTGTGCGCAAAAAGTCTGTATAATGATTCTATAACAAAATCGTGGGAGGAGGATTGCAGTGGAGAGCGTATACAAGCTTGTAGAAATTATTGGAACCAGTGACAAGTCGTGGGAAGATGCTGCAAAGGTAGCTGTAAAAACAGCTTCAAAAACCTTGCGCGACCTCAGAGTTGCGGAAGTAAAAGAAATGGATATGAAAATTGAAGATGGAGACCTTGTTTTCAGAGTCAAAATGAACCTGTCTTTTAAGTATGAAGATTGACGAAAAACATTTAATGGTTCGTATATTAAAAGGCGGCGCCTGCAAGGTGCCGCTTTTTAAAAATATTTTAAAACTGGACATCTATATGACACATAAGCAGAGATAAAATATATAAAGCGCTCATACTTATCAGGCTCTATAAGGGCTGAAGGCGCGTTAACCTTGCAAAAAATAGATAATATTGCTATAGTATTATTGCAGAATGAAAGTTTTTTGTAGCCTGATATATATTCATATTTACAATATATTTAAACACAGGTTTTGCACTTCTTTTTTGTTTTCTATCGCCATACATTTAATGTTTTAACGCCCGGGAATACTTACACAAAGGGGTGATTTAAATAAATCTCACCGACTTTGGACTGCTTGTAAAGGCGCTGCGTAAAAGCAGCGTAGACGAATATGGAAATAAGTGGACCCGGGATTCCTTGAGCAAGGCAGTTCATTTAACACCTCACCAGCTTGGACGCCTTGAAAGAGGTGACCGCAAGTATCTTGACACACAGACCCTGGAGCTTCTAGCTAAAGCCTTCAGTTTAACCAACCTGGAGAAAAGGGAATTCTTTACAGCAGCAGTTGGTTTGTCTGATAGAGTGCTATTCAGCAAGGAAGAACCGGAGACACAACTAAACAGGCTAATTAGGACTATGGAGCAGGTATCAGTTCCTGCTTTTGCACTAGATGTCTATGGAGATTTTGTTGTTGCCAACAAAATCTCGATGGACCTTTTTTGTATCACCCAGGAATTGTTAGATTATGCCCATACCATTCCTATCGGCTTTAATGTAATGAAATTTATCTATTCATCAGAGTTTGGCTTTAAGAATATCATCGGCCCCGGATGGAGAAGAATGGCATCGATCGAAATGCTGCTGTTTCGCCGAGCAACTCTTAGATACCGACATACTGAATATTTCGATTACTTATTAAAAAACCTTTTAAAAGAAAAACAGTTCGATATTGATTGGTACACCAGCCACAGGAGCCCTGAAGCATACGATTTCACTTATGAGAAGTTTGAGTATAACCATCCCCGCTACGGCCCGATTAGCTATATAGCGACTGAATCAGTAGTTAATACTCGTGCCGGTGATTTGTATATGCTGATTTATAACCCATCGGATAAAATTACCACTGACCTATTCCAGGAATTAAGGGGTAACGGTAATAATTCGGTAAAAAAACTGGCCGCCTGGCCGGAGAAGAAAATGGTTTAAACTCTTAGTGTTCAGCATAATAAACAAATATAAGTTTTGCGCAATAGATTGGGAGTTGAAAGTAAAAGACATGTATTAATTTTGACATATTTGAATGAAAAGGGTAGAATACAGTGGACATATGATTGATTATATTGATATTTTTTTATATACATTATGCAGGAGGTAACCATTTATGCAACTGTCAACTAAAGTTCGTTACGCGGCACGGGCAATGATTGAACTGACCAATAAATATAATAATGAGCCGATTCAGCTAAATGATGTAGCCTGCAGCCAGGATATTTCCGTAAAATACCTCGAACAGGTTATGGCCCCGCTGAGGGCCCGCGGGTTCGTGAGAACTCAAAAGGGTAGCCGCGGCGGTTACCATCTTGCCGTTGAGCCAAGCAAAATAACCCTTTACGACATAGTTGAAAGCATTGAAGGCTCGCTTTCTCCTGTTGCATGTGTAGACAGCGATCTCTATTGTGATCGTATTGAAAAATGTGTTACACGGTCAGTATGGACAGGTGTAAGGGATGCGATAAAAAAAGAGCTGGAATCGAAAACACTTGAAGACCTGGCTAAAGAGCAGGAAAAGTTAAACGGGATTTAATAACTATCATCATAAACGATTAACTGTTTGAGCGTTGTAACCTTTATTTTCCAGGACTTGCAGCGCTTTTTCCATGTTTTCTATACTTTTGAAACCAAGACGAATGCTCCCGCCCACCAGTTCCCTGACATGCAGTATCTCAATGGCATCGATGTTGATCCCGGCCTCACCAAGCAGGGTCGCCAATTTCCCAATTACCCCTGGAGTATCGCGAACGAGCACAATAACTTCATGGATTTCAGGCAGTATGCCGCGGCCGCGATGGGGAACACTGCGTCTATAATCCCTTGCCTGCTGCAAGTACTCTTCAATTGCCTCTGAATTGGGTTCTGTGAGATGTTTTTCAATGGCTTCAATGCTGGCTTTAAACTTTTTAAGAGCTCCAAGCAGAGCCCAGCGATTGCTTATACAAATATCTCTCCAAACTTCCGGGTTCCCTAAAGCTATTCTTGTGCTATCGCGAAAACCACCTGCAGCCATGGTGCGCATCAATTCCATATCGTCAACACCAGCAACGCTCTGGACAAGAGCTGCAGCTGTTATGTGAGGCAGGTGGCTGACAGATGCTACAACCCTGTCGTGAACCAGCGGATCAAGGGTTATGGTCTGGGCACCGGCTTTTTCGAGCATTCCCCTAAACCGATCAATTAGCTCGTCTGGTACTTCTTCCCCCGGAGTTAAAGCGTAGATAGCATTTTCTAGCAGTGCTGAATCTGCACCTTCTATTCCACTATCCTCGGATCCGGCCATTGGATGGCCGCCAATAAAATATATGTCGTGCGGTAGTTTTTGCTCCACGGCAGCCATAATTGAACCCTTGGTGCTGCCAACATCGGTAACAAGGGCGCCCCCTTCAAGTACCGATATGATTTCGTCAAGCATTTTCAAAGTGCTCAACACCGGAACGGCAAGAATCACCAGGTCGGCTTCACGGGCAGCTTCAGCGGCCGATTCTGCACAACTGTCAATAGCGCCGCGCTTGGCCGCTTTCGCCAGGGCAGAAGGATCGCGATCAAAACCAACAACTTCTTTCACCAGGCGCCTTTCACAAATAGCCAAACCTATAGTGCCACCAATCAGGCCGGTACCTATTAATGCTGCTTTCTTAAAAAAAGGTCCCTCTTTAGATGAGCTTTCCAACACTTAGTGCAACTCCTTTTAGCTCTTTTACCAGGGTTTTGAACTGCTCCGGGGTCAGTGATTGCGGACCATCGGATAAAGCCTCCTGGGGGTTTGGATGAACTTCGATCATTAATCCATCAGCCCCCGCAGCCAGTGCTGCTTTACTCATCGCGGGAACAAGGCCGGAAATACCTGTTCCGTGGCTTGGGTCCACAATAATCGGCAGGTGGCTTAACTGCTTTACCAGGGGGACCGCGCTTAAGTCAAGTGTATTGCGGGTATATGGTTCGAAAGTCCGGATACCCCGTTCACATAAGATAACCTCGTAGTTTCCCCCGCTTAATATATATTCAGCTGCCATTAGCCACTCTTCAATCGTGGCAGAAAGGCCGCGCTTAAGCAGGACAGGTTTACGGATTTTCCCCAGCTCGCGCAGCAGGTAGTAATTCTGCATGTTACGGGCCCCGACCTGGATAATATCGGCACATTCGGCAACCTGGTCCACGGTAAACTGGTCCATCACTTCAGTGATGATTAAAAGACCTGTTCTTTTACGAACATCATTTAAATATTCCAGCCCCTGCTGTTCCAGACCCTGGAAGCTGTAAGGTGAAGTCCTGGGTTTAAAAGCTCCTGCCCTTAAAATACGGGCCCCGGCATCTTTAACCGCTTTAGCAGCCTGCAGCAGTTGTTCCTCGTTTTCGATAGCGCATGGACCAGCCATAATATTTATTTCCGGACCGCCGATTGTAACATCGCCGATCTTAATCACAGTATCTTCGGGGTGAAACTCTCGACCGGCAAGCTTAAATGGCCGGGTTATGAAGACTACTTTTTCAACTTCGGGCATAGCCTCCATGGCCTGGGCTGCTTCTTCGCGCCGCTGACCGATTACACCGATAACAGTGCGGTTTTCCCCGGTTGAAAGGTGAACACCATAGCCCATCGATTTCAGTTTATCGGTGATTTTTTTTACCTCGGCTTCTGTTGCGCCGGGGTTCATAACAACTATCATTTTAAATTCCTCCCAACCCGCTTTACCACGGGATCAGTTGTATCAGCAACTATTATTTTAGAACTGGCCAAATGGAGATCTTTTCTGAAACTTTCCATGCCCAATTTTCCCTACATATTTGCCATTATTTATGACCAGTTCACCGCGTGAAAAGACCTTTTCAGGTACCCCATGACCCTGGAACCCTTCATAGGGGTTATAATCTACATTCTGAAACTGGGTGCCCTGGCTGACGGTAAAGGGAGCATCAGGGTTAAAGATTACCAGGTCGGCATCGCTGCCCACGGCTATGGTCCCCTTTTGCGGGTAAAGCCCGAAAAGACGGGCCGGGGCAGTGCTTACAAGATCAACAAACTGATTTTGGGTGATGCGGCCGCTGTTTACTCCGCCCGCATATAGAAGTTGCACCCTGGTTTCCACTCCCGGCGCCCCGTTAGGGATCTTCGTGAAATCATGTAAGCCCAGCTCTTTTTGTTCCTTCATGTTAAAAGAACAGTGATCTGATGCTACAACCTGCAAATTGCCCGAAGCAAGGCCGTCCCAGAGAAACTCTTCATTTCCCTCTTCCCTCAGCGGTGGAGACATGACATACTTGGCCCCGCCAAAATCTGGCTCGTAGTAACGGTCTATACTCAGTAAAAGGTACTGCGGGCAGGTTTCAGCAAAAATTTTATGCCCCCTTAACCTGGCTTCGGCAACCCTGCCAAGGGCGCCGGCATCGCTAAGGTGGACTATATAGGCCGGAGCGCCACTTAATTCAGCGATGGTTATAAACCGGTTCACTGCTTCCTCTTCGGCCTGTGGGGGCCGGCTTAAAGCATGATAGATTGGTTCTGTTTTGCCTTCGGCAAGCATCTCCCTGGTTAAAACATCAATTACATCGCCATTTTCTGCATGGACTAGTACCAGCCCACCTGAAACCCCGGCTTGTTGAAGCACCCTGAGCAGTGTGGCATCATCAACCTGGAATACACCCTTGTAGGCCATAAATACTTTGAATGAAGGATAGCCTTTTTCGACCAGGTCCGGTATTTCTTCCAGTATCGTATCATTTAAATCAGTTACAGCAACATGAAAACCGTAATCGATAGCACACTTGCCATCGGCCCTGGCGTGCCAGGCTTGAAGAGCTTCTTCCAGCGATTTACCAGGTGTTTGAAGGGCGTAGTCTATAATACATGTAGTTCCACCCGCTGCCGCTGCAGTAGTGCCGGTAGTAAAGTCATCTGCTGTTACTGTCCCTCCAAATGGCATATCCAGGTGAGTATGTACATCAATAGCCCCGGGAAAAATAAGCTTGCCAAATGCATCGTACACCTGGTCATACGCTGCCATCGATTCAAGTTCAATTGAAACTATTTTTTCATCTTCAATTAGGATGTCAGCACGATAAGTATCAGAGGCGGTAACAACGGTTCCGTTCTTGATCAGGGTTCTCATATTATTTCCTCCTTCAGTTAAATTAACAGCTCGGCAATCTGGATTGAGTTAGTTGCCGCACCCTTGCGGATGTTGTCAGAGACCACCCACAGGTTAAGGCCATGCTTAACTGAATAATCCGGCCTGATACGTCCCACGAAGACAGCATCACTGCCGTCAGCTTCAAGAGGGGTGGGGTATATAAGGGAACCAGGATCGTCAAGCACGATTACACCGGGAGCTTTTTCAAGCAGCATGCGGGCTTTCTCAGCAGTCAACGCTTCCTGCAATTCCACGTTTACTGCAATAGAGTGGCAGTTCAACACGGGGACCCTTACTGTTGTTGTGGTTACCGGCAGATCCGGCAAACCCATTATTTTCCTGGTTTCATTAACCATCTTAATCTCTTCTTTACAGTAGCCGTCATATTCAAAAACATCAATCTGGGGAACAAGATTAAAGGCAATCTGGTAACTACGATTTGCCCCGTGAAGGGGAAAACGTTTTGACTTAACCGATTTACCATCAAAGTGCGCCCGGCACTGTTCCTGCAGCTCATCAACAGCTTCCCTGCCAGCGCCTGAAACTGCCTGGTAAGTTGCTGCAACAACCCTTTTCAACGGGGCAGCTTTGTGCAAAGGCTGGAGGGCGACTACCATCTGGATAGTTGAACAGTTCGGGTTGGCTATTATTCCTTTATGCTGATGAACAGCATCAGGGTTAACTTCCGGCACAACCAGGGGCACTGCTTTATCCATGCGAAAAGCACTGCTGTTATCAATAACAATCGAGCCCCTTTTTGCCGCTTCCGGGGCCATTTCCCTACTTATATCACCGCCAGCACTGAAAAAAGCAAAATCAACGCCATCAAATGATCCTGGCTTTAGCTCTTCAACAGTATAGGTTTCAGAACCAATGTTTATCTTTTTATCTGCCGAACGTGCTGAGGCAAGTAGTTTGAAACTTTTAACCGGGAATTTTCTTTCATGTAGAACATAGACCATTTTTTGACCGACCATTCCTGTTGCGCCAACAACTGCCACATTGTATTGCTTTGTCAATTCTGATCCTCCTGACTGTTGATTTCTTTTTCTGCAGTCTCATCCCCGCAGCCCTGCTTGTCAAGCAAGAGGCCGGTTATAACCGGCTTGTAGCGAGGATCATCTTTTACCCTGCGATCCCACTTTCTGATCTGCAAAAATATTGCTATCATAATTACCAAGCCTACAACAACTGCCTGAAGGTCCTGTCCATCCTGGTATCCAAGGCTTCCTGCCAGCTGAGGCCACCCCAGGATACCGACAACTAGCCCGATCAAGGGCACAATATAGAGCATAAAGGCAATAAATATCACCTGGCGGTCATCAGATTCCAAAACTACCCTCTGGCCTTTTTCGGCTTGAATGGGATTTAGGGCTTCAACAGTTATTTTACTCCTGTCCGCGCCACTCAAAATTCCACATTTGCCGCACTCACCACAAATCAGGTGTCTCTGTATGTTGACAGAGGCGCTGTCGCCGCTGGTTTCAGTTATTACTCCATATTGTTCCATTTAAGCAGATTCCCCCTTAGAAGATAGATAAATATTAGCATAACCAGGCTGGCCTAACAAGTGCAAAGAAAGAGGCGCTTAGCGTTGCGCCAGCGCCTCTTTTAGATTTTATAAAAAGCAGTTTTTAAGCAAAAGCCTCCGGTATTTCTTTTAATACAGCATAACTGAACACGGGGCCGTCTTTGCAGACATACATGTTGCCGGCATTACAGCGGCCGCACTTGCCTATACCACATTTCATCCTGTTTTCCAGGGTGGTGAAAATCTGCTCGTCTTCAAAGCCCAGCTTTTTCAGGTTTTCCAGGACAAAGCGGATCATGATTGGCGGGCCACAGGTTATGGCTATCGTATTCTCCGGCGATGGATTAAGATCGAGAAGCATCTGGGGCACAAAGCCGACATTATGCGCCCAGTCTTCTTCCTCAACATCGATAGTGAGGTGACAGGCAAGATCATCGCACTTGTTCATCTCTTCAAATTCGCCTTTAAAGCAAAGATCACCAGAAGTGCGGGCACCATAGATCATGGTTAGATCCTCATATTTGTCACGGTTAGCCTTGACATATTCAACAATGGGGCGCAGCGGCGCCTGGC
>SLQM01000066.1 GCA_007131435.1 Syntrophomonadaceae bacterium | reverse complement strand
CGAGTCAGAAATTGATCACGCAAAACTGGTAGCCCTTCTAGTAAACAAGTTCCAGCATATTGATTATGCCAAAGCAAAAAGTGATATATTCCCCTTTATAAAAGAACCCCAGCGAGTTGAGATATGGTCGGAAGATTTTTTCACTGCAATTACAAAAGACCAGCTTATAAGTGATTTTTATTAGTAGCTGATGCTTTTATAGAAAGAATAGTGTACTGTCATAGGGCTTGACTCCAGCTATGTGTTACGGTATAATATACGTAATATAAATACGTAAGGATGATAAGTATGCCAGAAAAACGTTTGGAATCGAGGCTTGAAATTCGACTTCAACCTGAAAAACTGCAAATGCTTAAAGATGAAGCGGCGAGAAAGAATACTTCCGTTGGAGGAATAGTGCGTGAAGCGATAGAGAGTTATTGTGCCGTTTCTGCTGAAGAAAAACTGGAGGCAGTGAGAAAACTTGCGGAGCTTAAGGCGCCTGCTGCCAACTGGGATGATATGAAGAGGGAAATTGAAGCGGAGTATAAATCAGACTGATGAAAATATTTATCGATACAAATATACCAATGTATGCAGCCGGTAAAGAGCACCAACTAAAGGATGGTTGTGTTAAAGTATTGGATGCTGTTGCAACCGGTAAGCTCGAAGCATTTACTGATTCCGAGGTTTTCCAGGAAATTCTTTATCGCTACTATCATATAGGCCAACCTGGTATGGGTTTTCGGGTCTTTGATCTTTTTTCGACAATAATGAGCGGTAATATTCTACCAGTTACTTACCGGGACGTGAACCAGGCCAGGCTCTTTGCTGAATCTGAATCGGCTGCCGGCTTGTCACCACGCGATCTTATTCACCTTGCTGTTATGCTAAACAATGGTATTGATACAATTGCCACCACAGATCGCGCTTTCACCAGGGTGGATTTGGTAAAAGTGTATGCTCCTTAAAAAGTATAGAAGAATAAATATGTCAATTTACCATGCTGTTTTAAAAAAGGAAGCCTCGCTGTAGTATGGTTTAACCAGGCTCTCCAATTCTGCCAGTTCGGAATCCGAAAGTGTTTTAAAACCTTTTGCAATCTCAATATTCTCTTCAAGCTCCTGCTGGTTTGATATCCCGATTATAGCTGTGCTAACCGGAAAGCTTAATGTGTAGTCGAGCGCCTGCTGCATATTTTCTATCCCACCGCTTTTAAAAATTCGCCCGTAGGAGGCAACCTTCATGGCAATAGTGCCCATTTCTTTAGCGCTTGCCAGGGGGAGCACTTCCTCCAGGAAGGATTGCGCCTGTTCATGCCGTTCGGCCGGGTTAAGGGAAAACAAGATGCAGTCGAACTCGTAATCACTGATAGCCTGTTTTATGATCTGTGGGTTTTTATGGCTCGTAATTCCGGTAAAGCGGACAGCCCCCTCAGCTTTAAGCTGTTCCAGCGCTTTATAGGCGCCGCCATTTGAAAAGGTTCTATCGTAGTCGCCCTGTTCGTGAAAGCCGTGCAGCTGCAGCAGGTCAATATAATCCGTCTGCAGGCGTTTTAGACTTTGTTCAAAGAGCCTCATTGTCCCATCATATGTGCGGTCGATTGTTTTTGTAGCCAGGAACACCTTGCTGCGTAAACGGGGCATAGCCTTGCCGATATTTACTTCACTTGAGCTGTATGATGGCGCTGTATCAATATAGTTTATGCCAGCTTCTAAAGCCTGTTCTATCAGCTTCTCAGCTTCTTCTGCTTTGTTAGCTTCTGATATCAGAAAAGAGCCGCCAAGGCCGATAATACCAACTTCAACACCCGTGCGGCCTAGAAGTCTTTTCGGAACTGATCCATCACCTGCTGGTTCTTCGGGTTCTTCTGCTGCCGGCTCAGCCTCCGGCTTGACCGGTTCGGCGGCACTTTTATCCTCTTCTCCATCTGATTTTTCAACTTCATCGCTATTTAGCCCGATAAGCCGATCACAACCAAGCAGGCTGAGGGCTGCTGCAGCGTAGAACAGTGCACGCAGAATAAAACGCCTGCTGAATTGAGTTTCCTTTTGATCTTTCATTTTTTGATCTTTCATACCTATAATGATATCAAGAAAAGCTGATCACTTTCAAGCTTGTAAGGATGGTTGGAGATAAAAAAGGACCCCAGCCTATTTGGCTGTGGCCCATAAATAATTATGCCCTTGTATAAACTGTTTAGAAGTCAAACTCAGCTGTAACCGCTGCTTTCACTGTAACTTCGCCGGGTGCAATCGGTGTTGGTGCCTCCATGGCCATATCTTCGGCCATTTCCTGCCTAACCATGTAGGGCATGTAATCTGTTCTTTCCTCCCTGATGCGGTAGAGTCCGCTTATCTTTTCACCAGCGCTCTCGGCGATGGCATCTGCCTTCATTTCAGCCTGGTTGGTGGCTGCTTGCAGGGCCTGCAACTGCAGTTCCTGCGGGTTCTCCAGCTCAAAGTTTATGAAGTTTATATTATTTGCCCCGGCTCTTACTGCCAGATCGATCATTTCACCCACTTCTTCAACCCTGTTAGTATGTACAATTACTTCATTAACAGCCTGGTAGGTGATTGACCCTTCTCCGGCCGGGCGCTCATCATACCATTCACGGTAGCTGTAGAGCTGGTAAGTTCCGGTCTGAATCTCGTCTTCAGTTAGCCCGAAACCTTTTAGCGCTTCAAGAACAGCGTTAGCCAGACGGGCGTTTTCCTCCACTGCCTGCTCCGCCGAGCTGCTGCGGGTCTCAATAGCCAGGCCAATCCTGACCAGGTCCGGCTCGGCTGCTACCTCTGCTTCGCCATAGGTTTGGATCAACCTTGGCTCTCCGTTTGCTCCAGTGTTAACCTGGGTTCCACAACCGCTGACAACGAATAATACTATCAGCACTATCGTAACGATAATCACCAATTTATATTTGTCCATTGTACTAAACCCCCTTTATCTTCATAGCCTTATTAATCCTAAAAGCTTTCTGTAAGTAATGACTGTTTGCCATATTAAAAAGTTCCACCGGCAAATAGCCCCTGGGGAGGTAGTTCTGTTAAAGCCTGCGATATGGTTTTGACTGACTCTGTTTTATTCCCCGGCAGGATAATATATGAGGTTTTTAGAATACTAAGCCTAATACCCTCACCGGGGCTTAACCAGCTACTACCAAGGGATGCTTGGCCGAGGAGGAATGGGTAATGTCAAAAAAGATAATGAGCTTTCCTGCATGTTAATATTCTTTAAAGTAAGGATGTGAAGT
>SLQM01000093.1 GCA_007131435.1 Syntrophomonadaceae bacterium | reverse complement strand
TGTCATCTCCGTTTGCAACAGCCCGGCCAAGATATTTGAAAATACGGCGTATAGAAGTTATGGCATACATGTCAGTGAGCGGTGTCTTATAGCGGTGATAATAAGCTTCCAGGGCATGTATTAGGGCATCAAAACCGGTTGCTGCTGTAAGTTTGGGCGGCATGCTGGCCGTCATTTCCGGATCAAGCAGAGCAATTTTTGGCATACACATCCAACCGCCGCAGAAGCCTTTATAATTCTCCTTTGTATTGGTAACCACGGTCCAGCAACCCACATCACTACCGGTTCCTGATGTGGTAGGAATCATGATCATTGGCGGTACAGGGTTTTTGTTGGGAGTATCATAGGGGTTTGTAACATAATTTGGTACAAAATTATCCCTGATCGACCCTTCGTTAGTAGCTATAATCCCGATCGATTTTGCCGTATCAAGATTGCTGCCTCCGCCAACACCGATAATAACATCGCAGCTCTCTTCTTTATAAATTTTACAGCCCCTGTCGATCTGGTTATCAGTCGGGTTTACGTCACTATCGGTATAGAGGTAATAATCAATTCCGCAGTCAGTTAAAGCTTTTTCAATGCGCTTAAATATATCCAGGTTCGCTATGACTTCATCAGCAACCAGGAATACCTTTTTGCCTCCCAACTGCCTGGTATAAATACCTGTATCATCAATAACCCCACAACCAAAAACCATTCTTTCCGGTGCCATAAAAAGGCTTCCTTTTAGTGACATCTGCAAACCTCCATTTTAAATGTATTTACATTAATTCTACTGTGCACCTGCAAGCAGCTCCATTAGTCCGGTTATACTATCAAGATTCTCAAAATCTTCGATCATAGTCAACGTTTGCTCTACAACATGATCACCTAACAGGTAAGACGCCTGTGTCCTATATTTACTTTTTAGCTGATCAATAGAAAGCGGTTTACGGGGATCCCCGGATGGAGTTTTGACATATTCATTAAACTCATCTCCACTTTTTGTAACTATTACAACCCTGGCAGCCATTTCGCCTTCGCCTGTATAAATCTTCTCCATTTCAGGATCAAGGTTTACTTTTACCCTTGCTGCAAGGGCTCTTATCTCTTGATCTGCAAGGTTTTCATCAGTATACCAGGCCGGGCCCGGCTTATGACCCTTTAATACAATGGCTGCAGTGTAGGGAATGCAGAACTGGGCATCTACAGCTTCCCTGATCTCGTATACTTCCTGTGTTTTTACCCAGGAAAAAGAGTTTACAGTGACACTTTCTATATTGCCAGGATCTATATTGTGTTCTGCCTGTAATTTACTTATACAGTCCAAGGCCGGGTGCTGCCACCTGCAGCACGGGTATGGTTTAAAACTCATATCATTTAAAATTGTATACTCTTCACCAAGACCCTCGGTCATCTTGTCGTAATCACACTGGTCCGATCCGGCCATGATCCAAAAACCATTTTCGCCGTCAAGGATATAGTGATTACCTATAAAACCGTTTTCAGCCAGGATGGCGGCAAGAGTTCCGGTCCATGAAGGCCATCCGGTCGGCTCTTTGACCCAGTGAATCGGCCTTTCAGAAAGCTCCCACCCCCATTTTTGGGTGCAGGGCAGGGGGGCTGTTGCCCCGGCTACCCCAAAAGCGTTTAAAAGCTGATCCGGTTTTAAGTCTAAAGCCTTAGCTGCAGCAATCAGGGCCGATAAGGTTTGCCAGGTCCCAAAACCCCATACATTTTTCTGACGCTCGCGGGAAGGCTGTATTGCCAGGCCAATCCGGTTTCCAACTTCATAGGCTGTTACTATGGCGTTAATTATTTCTTTACCGCTGGCATTTCTCCACTCACCAACTGCCAGTGCAGCGGGTATAGCTGAAGAGCCGGGATGGCCTATGGCATCAGATAAATAGGTATCATCAAAATCTAAAGCATTGGCATTTGTCCCGTTAACAAATGCCGCATTGATGGCAGGTACTTTTTGTCCTCCACCAATCAGGGTCGCCTCTTCACTGCCGGCCATATTCTGAAATACTGGTACTATGCTGCGTCCAATAGCAGAGTAATTGCCCCCGAGAGAGCACCCTATGTTATCCATAATATGCAGTTTGGTTTTTTCAATGACATTAGCCGGTATATCGCTATAATCGGTGGAATGTGCATAGTCAACCATTCTTTTTGTAACCCAATCCGACATCCTGAACATCTCTCCTTTTATGGCCTGCAGTGAAAACACCAGTTTATTGATCCACAATTTTCGCCATATAGTTTTCAATTTCGCGCAATGCGTCATCTCCTAATAATGACAGCGGGGCAGCAGCTAATCGTTCTTTATATAAATCGCCTGCAACTTCTACAACATCCCTGCCACCTTTATTAACCCACTCAGCATAATTAGACCAATCAGAAACACTGGCCTGAAACAGGCTGCGACAATTGTCAAAAACGCTCTGGTGCAGCATAAATGTGCCTTCCGGACCAACTTCATTGATGATGTCAACCGCTAATGCTTCATCACTAATTTCTACAGAACGTTCCCGGAAATACTTGGCCCTGCGGATCAGCTCTTCGTCTATCATCATTTTCTCGTATGAAATTGTCATAATACCATCAAGAACGCCGCAGGCATGAGCTAAAATGTCTGCTCCACCCAAAGCACTGATCATCAGGTTCTGCATTGTTTCATAACCAGCCTGTGCATCAACGCTTTTAGCATCACAGGCGCCGCTTAAAACCCTTGCAGGCAGGTTATAGTAATCTTTTGATAACTGAATCTGCGTCAGAATATGAAGCATACCATCTGGAATGCCGGCAGAATATGCACCGGTCTTCATATCTGCAAAGGAAGATGAAGGGCCGATTATTACCGGGTTACCGGGGTTAAGAAGCTGAATAAGGGTTATCATGGCCAATATTTCTGCATTAACCAGCACCGTTATTCCCACGTGGCTGATCGGGGCGCTCGCTCCTCCGATGGCCATGGGGCAGGCAATAATAATCTGGTTTCTATTTACATATTCAATTAAAGTATCAAGCTGCTCTTCTCCAAAACCAAGGGGCGATATGGTGTTGATTGACAAGCCCATCACATGATGTTTCTGCAACAAGTCTTTTTCTCCGAAAGCAATTTCAATCATGTCAAGCATCTCACCGGCCTGCCTGCCTCCACTGACATGGCCGTGAACCGGTTTATCTGTATGCTTTAATATTTCATACTGCATGTAAAGGTGCTTGTAATCTGCAGCCACATCACCGGCA
>SLQM01000085.1 GCA_007131435.1 Syntrophomonadaceae bacterium | reverse complement strand
TTTTTTCACCGGCAGGCCCGATACAGGCTGTTTTAACAGTTTCATCTCCAAGTTCGGCCCGAATTTTTTCCACCGTGCTGAAGGTGTCAAGGCCCCAGATGCCGGCCGCTGACCGGATTTCAACCTTACTGTCACCAATCCAAAGGTAGCTCGGCTCAGGGGCGGCCCCGGTGATGATGATGCCATCGTAGCCGCAGAAACGAATTTCCTGGGCAAAATGACCGCCAAAGTAGGAATCGGCAAAGGTGCCGGTTAGCGGTGATTTAGTTACCACGCATCCGCGCATTGCCGGGGCCAGCGTGCCGGTTAAAGGCCCGGGTATGAACATCAGGATGTTCTGGGGAGAAAGTGGATCGCAATTGGCAGGAAGCAGGTCGTAAAGAATTTTTGCCCCAAACCCTTTGCCTCCCACGTAGTTCTCTGCAAGCTGGGGATCAAGGGGGATATCTGTTACATCTCCACTGGTTAAATCAACATAAAGCAGTTTACCCATGTATGCGTTCATCCGGCAGCCACCTCCCCGGTTTCCTTTTTCAACACCATCTTCAGCGCTTTTGGCACGCAATATTTAACACATAGAGGTTCAGGAAGCCCCTCGCACATATCGCATTTATCGGCTTTCTTGCTGTTGTCAAGCTTGATCATCCCGTCCGGGCAGGCTGCCACACAGTTGCCACAGCCAGTACATTTTTCCTTGTCAACCAGAACAAGGCCTGTTTCCTTGACCTGGCTGATAGCTTCAAAGGGGCAGGAGTTCATGCAAAAGGGGTTTTCGCACTGGGTGCATACCAGGGGCCTGTTAACCAGGTTTTCGTTTTCGATAAAAACCTTCAGCCGTGCCAGGCGATGGTTATAACCGCCGGCAGCCCTGTTCGAGCAGGCCAGCTGGCAGCTTCCGCATCCCGTACATAAATCAAACTCGCCTCTTAAGTAGTACATGGGCATTCCTCGCTTCTATTAGACTTATAGTTCGTCAACTTCCTTGTACCATTTGACCTTGTCACCGACTTTGCTGCGCATTTTCCAGGCCAGCGGTTTCGGTTCACGGTCAATATATCCGCGAATTTCTTCAACTCTTTTTTCGATAAGCGCTTTTTCCTCTTCGTCAAATAGATCAGTATTGCTGTTCAGCTCCAGCAGTTTATCCATATTGCCTGTAACAGTGCGCCAGAATCCCCATTCTCCGGCCAATACTCTGGCAATGACAGGAGCATTGATAGTTTCTTCATCTATTTCACCGATCGGATGCTCGGCCAGCAGCATCATGGTATCGACAATGTCTTTTTCATTGATCTGGTAAATCTGCATTTTTTCCAGGAAAAGCTCGGCCAGGGGGATTGTCAGGTCGTCAACGTCAAGCCTGTCACGCAGCTCCAGCACGTGGCAGAAATCCAGCTTATCAAAGAATATATCCGAGTGCATGCCCGTTTCCGGGTTGTCAAAAACCAGGCGGTCGCTGCCGTATAGGGTGGTGATCATTTCATCATCTTTATAACCAATTTCGGCGTAAGCCTCGATAATCAGCTGCTGGTGCTCACTTTTGGCAACGAAATCAGTATCAGTAAAAACACGGCCCCATTTTTCATGGATATGCTTGTACCTGGGGCAGTGCAGGTGAAAAGCCAGGGCGCCGATCAGGCGCAGCGGCGCTCCTTTTTGCTCGTTTTGTTCAATTATTTTTTTTGCCTCGGCGATAAATTCGCCGGGGTCTTTCCCTGTGTAGATAGACAAGATGTACCTCCTTATAACTGATTGCTTTCTTGTTTATCCATTTTAAAAGATAAATGACTCTCAGGATTAATCCCTGCTGCCTGTAGAGATGAACCTGGGTCTCCCCTATCCCCGCTGCGGGGATAGGGGAGGCTTGTTTAACTATCCCGAGGTTAAAACGTATTTTTTCACGCCTTTTTTATCCATCTCTATTATTGCGCCAAGCAGGGTGCTTTGCTCATAAGAACTGCCGGGGTTGACAACGAAAGTTTTTTTCATCCGTTTAATACCCCGTCCTTCATGGATATGGCCGGTCAGGGCCAGGGGTGGCTGGTATTTCATGATAGCATCGCGGACAGCTGTACTGCCAACCGGTATTAACGAACGCCCGGCATACTTGGGTCTCAGGTTTTCATCAAGCTCAGGAGCCTCGTCAAGCCCGGAGCCGAAAGGCGGCGCGTGCAGGCTAAAAACACAGCGGTTAATATCGGAAACCTGCGATGCCATTGCTTCAATCTTGGCGGTTATTTCCTCTTCGCTGCACTCGCGGTGGGTATCCCATGGTGTGGGGTTTGACCACCCGGTGCTCAGCATTTCGTAGTGGCCATCAAGATCCAGCAGCTTGCCCTCGGCCATAATGATCGATTTTGATGCTTCAAAAACTGCATCGATCTCAAACATATCGTCATTACCTGGGCAGACAAAGCACTTAATACCTGTGCCGGCCAGTTTTTCTTCGGCGAAAGCCACCCAGCGTTCAGCCATAGCCAGCACGTGTTCAACAAAGAGCTTTTCCACTTTTTCCTGGTCGGCATTCAGCTCATCGAACTCATCATCGGTCAGTTCAAGAGGGTAGTAGCCCCGGTCAGAGATGTTCTTAAACATCCGCTCTTTACCTTCGGTATCGAGCAGCATCTCTTCTTCGAGGAAGTTGACCTTGTACATTCCCTGGGCATCCTTGATAAAGGGCACCAGGGCTTTGCCGGTCATGTCGCCGCCAAGGACAAGGATATCGGCGTTGTAGAACTTGCCGGCGTTAATGAACTTCTTCCAGCAGATCTCAGAGCCGTGAACATCGGTTGCAAAAAAGATGGTAGTCATAAATAGTCCTCCGGAAGCCTCCCTGCCGTTTATTCGACAGGTATGCTCTTATGAATTTCATCCAGGTTGATACCCTGTTTGCGCCTGTAGGCCTTTGATGCTACATAAATGATAATAGATATAGTGTAAAGTACTGCCATGTAAATGTAAGATGTCGGTTCGTTTATACCGTATACCGCATCTGTAGCCCACATGTAGAAAAGGAAAAGCAGGAAACCGCCGAAAATGATGCCCGTAACTGTGATCAGCGGCAGGCCGAAAATCTTGAGCCTGGCGATGGGTGAAGCCTTATACAGCTCGGGATCTTTAAACGGCAGAATGGTAGCTGCAACGGTTGTGCCGAAATAGGTAACCGCAATGACCACGGTAGAGTTTAAGGCCAGGGTTTCCAGGTTTGCAGTGTAGTGCATTCCGGCGCTGACTATTACTCCACCGACAGCCATTACTGTCAGTGCATTGACCGGTGAACGGAACTTGGTTGAAACACGGGCCATCCACTCGGGCAGAATGCGGTCAAAGGCAGCGGCAAAGATAACCCTGGTTGAAGAAAGAAATACGGTGCCGCACCAGCCGAAGAACCAGGCGCTCATCGAAATCAGCAGCCACATCTGCAGCAGCGGGCTGTCGGTGAGGAAACTTACCAGCAGGGCCGGGTACGGGTAGGCGCCGAAAGGCGAAGTTCCTTCATAATAGGTAAAGTTGGCTGCATTGTAGAAATCCCAGCCGATAACACGGGCTATCAGGCCTAAAACGATCAGGGCCAGGATGGTGGTAGCGATCAGGCCGGCGGCCATGCTCCAGAAATTGCGCCTGAAGTCAGAAGCGCCCCTTACTTCGCCGTATAGGGTAGCTCCCCAGTTAGGCCAGAGGTTAAAGAACACCACCATCGGTATCAGGGCCAGGCTGGCGCCAACTGCTATCCTGTTAATCGGCGCGGCAGTATAGCCACCTTCAGCCGATGCTGCCAGGACCTGCTGGTAAACATCGCCGCTGCCTGAAGCAAAGAAGTTGGTGGCGTAGTAGTTAAAACCGGCAATGAAATCGGCCTGTGTATTGGCAAGCATCATAATGATCATCGTCGCCATACCGGCCATGCCGAGGTAAAAACAGAACTTCTGGATACGGGCATACCAGCTCATGCCGAGACTGACATAAATGAAAGCCAGGCCAATAACGACCAGGGAAGATACAAAGAAGCCGTTAGTGCTGATAAACCAGCTGGCAGCATTGGTGAAACCGGCGCTACCGGTCCATCCTCCCAGCATCCCAAGGATAGGGGCGAACACGTTGAAAGCCAGCATGTTCCCGTAGAGGGGAACCCAGTGCCAGAGGATCCAGGCCCATCCGGTTATGGATAGAACAAAACCAATTCCTCCGCCTAATATACGGCTTTGCCACACGTAATCCCCCCCAGCCCGCGGCATAACTGCCACCAGCAGACCGTAGACAAAGACTTCGAAGATAATAAATATACAACTTATTACTATTGCAGTTAAAAGGTTTGCCTCTGGGATGTACGGTGCGAAAGCGAAAATATAAAAGCCAAGGGTAACCAGGTTGATAGAGAAGAAAGCGTAGACAAAGCCATCGAATACCGACCAGGAACGGACAAGGCCGCTGGCCTTGCGGACAAACATTCCGGGTTGTGCCATTGGTTAATCTTCCTTTCTAAATACAATATTTTACAGTGCAAATAGTGCTTTAGGCTTGGCAGCCGTTTGATAATACTTATTCAACATCACCTCCCGTGCAATGAGTTTAAGCTGCCGGGGAAAGGAAACAATTAATTTAACATTAGCACTATTTAAATTTTCATCTGGTTTTACCTTTGTGTGATGTGCAGAAATAATGGAGCGATACTGTGCAAATTGCACAATATATTAAACCCTTAAGTTGAGATTTTCCGGCTGATAGAAGCCAGTAGGAGGGGGAAGGTATTCAGGTTTTCCAGGTCCCTGCCAAGCAGTTCGCTTATCTTTTGCAGCCTGTAATTTAGGGAGTTGCGGTGCAGGTGCATTTTTTCAGCTGTTTTGGTGCGGGAAAAGTTGCACTCAATATAGGTTTCAAGGGTACGGACAAGCTCGCCTCCCTTATCGCGATCATAAATCAGGAGGGGTTCATAAATTTTATTGTAAAGGCCGGGAGTTTCAGCGCTGGTGATAAAACGCTTGACCATGTGATACGGTGCCATTTCAGAGTAGGTGAGGGCGAATCCCGGGTGAAAAAGCTTTTTCCCAATGTCGAGTGTTTCCCAGGCCTCGAGATAACAGGCGCTAATTCTTTCAATGCTGTCGCAGTGTTCGCCTGCAGCGATATAAAGAGGTATATTCTCCATACGCGGTTCTATAGTTTCCTTGAAATTTTGTACCAGCCTTTTAGCATGATCCGAAGCATCTTTTTCCTCAATTTTGATTGAAGAGTGAATTAACATAACCATGCTTCCCAGCGCTTCTATTACTATACCTTCTTCGCCCTCTTTTTCCAGGGCATAGTGCAGGAGGCGGAATAATCTTTTTTCTAGTTTATCCCTGTTTATTCCGGGTTTTTTTGCAGCCAGGCTGTCATAGTAAATGCTTTCTTTATTCAGCTCAATTAACACCACAAAATAGCTGCTGCCTGGGTCAAAGCCAAATTGCCTGGCCTGGGACATAATCGTTTCCCGGTTCTTAATATTGCCCAGCAGCAGTTCATTGTAAAAATCCATTTCATTTTTACGTTCAGCTTCCTTAATCGCTATTCTTTTTAGGATATCGAGAGAAATTGCCATTGCTCCTGCTTCCATGGCTACAGTTTTTGCTTTTTCCAGTTTTTCACCCAGGTCAGGGACTATTAAAGCGCCGTAAAATTCTTCCCCGGCAACCAGGGGAAAGAAAAAATCAATATAATCTGCTTCTGCTGAGCCATGCTGGTAATATGCTGGCTGTTTTTCATGAACCAGTTCATTTAATAAGGCGCCCGGATAGAAGTCAGCCAGAGGGAGATGCTTCCCACTTCCCTGCCACAGTTCCAGGATGGGTGGGGTTTCGCTTGACCCGGGTGGGGAGGCAGCATCAATTAGCAGCAGTTCACTATCTGCCATCAGGACCGGTTTTTCCATTAAAACAGTCAGGGTTGTAAGCAGCTCCTTCAAACCTTTTCCTTTAAGAACAATGTCTGTCATCATACTGTGCACTTCATGAGCATATTCTAAAGCCCGGACCTGTTTATCAAGGATCTGGCTCATCACTGGAACAATAACATCTATGTATGAGCAGTCGGGCATCTGCAAAAGAGGCAAACCAAGTTCATCAGCCTTATTAATCAGGCGCTGATCGATGTGAGAGATGTAGCGTTCAGGGGAGAAGATGATCAGCCCGGCTCCACCGCAGGCTTTAATGTCTTCCAACATATTAAGCTGGGCATCAATATTATCCTTTAAAGCATAGAAAGTGGTTGACAGAAGGGAATCCTTGCGGAACCAGATGGCGGCATCGGGAACGTCAATTATATCAACCGCCTTAATTTCTTTATCCATACCGGCTTCGCCGGCCAGGACAATGGCATTTACCAGTCCGCCAATGCTCAATGCATCCCTGACAGTAATGGACATATCTGTTCCTCCATGGGATGAGTTAACTGCTGCTAAATATTACTTCCAAGTGGATTATAACACAGATTGAAAAAATCCATTGATTGGTTGGATGAAGTTTTTGGTGATGAAGGGGAATGTTCTTAATTGTTTTCCGACTTATTTAGCTATAGAGATTGCACGATTTTGCGGATGGCGTCTGCATGCTCGCCTGTTAAATGGATGCGCAGCACCCTGCGGCCACCATCTATCAGCGCCTGCCTGTCTCCAAGGGCCTGGGCTTCCTTCAGGATTCCGAAACTGATATTAGATTTGTCACTGCCCGCTTCTTCCGGTATGGGCAGGTCGGTTTGCGGGTCAGCAGTTAGCTGGATAAACAGTCCCCTTCCGGCATCGCCCTTGTGCAGCTGCCCAGTTGAGTGCAGGAAGCGCGGCCCGTAACCGGAGGTTACAGCCATAAGTGTTTTATCCCTCAATGAGGTTTGTAATTCCTGCAGGGCCTGGCCTGCTTCAGGTGCTGGTTTCAGGTAGGCCTGGATTGAAATATAGCTCCTGCCCCGGCAGTTTTCCTCTCCCTTTTCAGCCTGGCCCAGGAAGCTTTGCAGGGCCTGCTGCAGGTTAGCGCTGCCGGCGGCCCCGTAAACCTGTAAACCCTCTTCTTCAAGATCAGGTGAGGAGGAGGGAAGTTTTCCTTCCTGCTGGTAGCCGGATATCATTTCCCTGGCTAAAACCTTTGCCGACTCCACGTTCGGCTGGTCAAAGGGGTTTATATTTAGCGCCCAACCGGCAATGGCGGTGGCCATCATCCACCTGAAATACTCGCCTCCCAGGCTGTACTGGTCGAGCAGGTTAAGCTGAATGACAGGTTGCCCTGCTTCTACCAGGGCTTTTACTTTTTGATCATGGATGCTGTCTTTTTTTAAGCGGGTATAAATGAAAACCCGGTCTTCAGCATATACACCGGGGCTGCCGGGTATTTCTCCGCAAACGGGAAGAAGGCCCGTTCCTTCCTTGCCCGTGCTTTCAGCAATTAGCTGTTCTACCCAGGCTTCAAAGGGTTCTATTTCCGGGGAAGATATGAAAGTCACTTTATCGCGGCCCATTTTACCGAGACAGCCTAAGACAGCTCCCAGCCAGGCCGGGCTGTTACCTCCTGCAGGAGGTAAAGTCGGGGTTTTCGAGCTCATTTCTACTGCCCCTGACCTGAAAAGTAATCTTTTGAGGTCAACGCCCACTATTGCGGCAGGGACAATGCCGAAGTAAGAAAGGGCTGAGTAACGCCCCCCGATCCCGGGATCATTTAAAAATACTTTCCTGAAATTGAGCTTGCCGGCATCATCTTCCAAGCCGCTTCCCGGGTCGGTGATGGCAACAAAGCAGTTGCCTGCCATAGCTGCGCCAACTGTTTTAGCCATCCTGTTATAAAAATATTTCATCAGGGATATTGTTTCTACTGTTCCGCCGGACTTGGTGGCAACTATAACCAGGGTAGTTTTGAGATCCAGCCTGTTTTCAGTTTCTGCAATTGCATCAGGATCCGTGGTGTCGAGAATGTGCAGGTCCAGGTAGCCGCCCTTAATCCCGAAAACCTTACGAAACACTTCCGGCGCCATGCTGGAGCCGCCCATTCCCAGCAGCAAAGCCTGCGTGAAGCCCTCTGCCTGCAGCTCTTTGACAAACCCTTCCAGTCCAGGAATTTCCTCCAGCATTAACCTGTGACTTTGCAGCCAGCCAAGGCGGTTGCTGATCTCCTTTGGATTTTCATTCCAGGCTGTATGATCCCTGTTCCAGATTCGATCTATAATTTGCTCAGCTTTTAGCTTAACAAGCTCCTCCTTTACTGCTGTTTCCGGAAGGTTATAGAATTCTATTTCCATTTATCTCACCCCTGTCAGCTATTCTTCAAGCAGATCTGCCAGCCCGGAAAATCGCTTCTTAGCTTGTCTTATACCTTCTTCGAGCACTCCCCTGCTTCCTACCAGAACAACAGATTTTTTCGCCCTCGTAATTGCTGTATAGAGCAGTTCGCGGGTTAAGGGCCTGACAGGATGTTCGGGAAGAATTATTGCTACATTATCGAATTCTGAACCCTGGGCCTTATGAACTGTTGTAGCCCAGGCCAGCTCGATTTTACCCTGCAGCGAAGCGAGGGGATAGGCGGCAAAACCGCTGCCGCGAGGGAAAATAGCCATCAGTTCTGGTGGCCTATTGCCCGGCCCTGTCCTGTTAGCTGCTTTCAAAACCAGGCCTGAATCTCCGTTATACAGGCGCAGGGCATAATCATTTCGGGTAACCAGAACAGGCTCTCCGGGCAAAAACTGGCCCGGCATGGCAGATTGTTCATGCTGGTGTTCCATGCCCCACCGCTGGTGAAACCACTGGTTAACTTTATCCGAACCTGTACCGCCGGCCTCTTTACGCGTTACACATAACAGCCTTGATTTTTCGTAAGCGCTAAACAGTTTAAGCAATCTTTCCGTGGCTAAATCATCAAAGCCTGCCGGCCCAAGTGTGTATTGATGCTGCAAATCGCCTTTAAGTTCTTCCTGCGCCTGGGGAAGCAGTGTTTGCCACTTTTCAAGGAGTGCTGTGCGGCCGGCCTGATCACTGGTGGGTAAAAGCTCCACGCCGTCAAATAAAAGTTCTTCAACCATCCTTGCTGGTAAAGGCACCCCTGGCGCTCCTTCCTCCCCGGGCATCCTGCCGCTGTTTACCGCTGCTGCAGCATTAAGAATTGCTCTTCCTGGTGAATCTTTTTCACTGGCCCGGTAACTTTTTTGCAGCGATTTTACCCTACCCAGTCTATGGGCCGATTTAGCGCTGCAGAGATCGCGAAATACAGATCCTGCATCAACTGCCGGAAGCTGATCGGCATCGCCCAGCAGGATTAACCTGGTGCCGGGCTGCAGGGCACGCAGTAAATGGTCCATCATCACCAGGTCTATCATTGAGCTTTCGTCAACAATCACAAGCTTTTCAGGCAGGGGATTATTATCATTGTGCCAGAAGAGGTCCTGCCCGGGTGAATAGCGCAGCAGGCGGTGCAGAGTAGTAGAAGGCGGGCAGTTTTCTGTCAGCTTGAGATCAGCGCTGCCCGGGTTTTTAATTTTTGCCAGGTGTTCCGCAACGGCCTGCCTCATCCTGTCCGCAGCCTTTCCGGTAGGGGCAGCAAGGGCAATAGAGTGGAGGGGAGGGCTTTCTGCCCGGGCAATAACCCTCAGCAGGCTGGCGATGATCGAGGTTTTTCCGCTGCCCGGCCTTCCGCTTATAGCGGTAATTTTACCGCTCAACATGGCCTTTACTGCATTAAGCTGCTCCGTATCTAAAACCAGTGGCCCGGCCTGGTCATGAGGAGGGTTGCTGAGAACCTCTTCCAGGGCAGGCAGGAAGCTGTCATTTGGCTTATCCGATGCTGTCCTGCTTAAATTATTTTCCGGGGTAAGGCCTAACCTATTTTTCAGGATATCGCCAACTCTTGCTTCCAGGAAGTGATACTTTTGAAGGTAGAGTGAGCTGTTGTCAAATACAAGGGGACGGTAGTCGCCGCCGCTGCCGAATATATTCGTCAGGCCCCTGTTTTCCACGGGATGGGCCCTGTTTTTTGCCAGGGCAAGCAGGCTTTTTACCGCGTTTATCTCTTCTTCACCGGCCTGGAACATCCCCAGCAAGCTTTCAAGGTGGCTAAAGGGTTCCAGGGGCAGCCTGGTGCTTCCATCGTTTAAAGTTAACCTGGCAGCCAGGACCAGCAGCACCAGGGCGCGGTGCTCTTTATCCCCCGGTTTTAATCCTGCCAGGCGTGCCAGTTCTGCACCCAAAAAAAGATCTTCAGAACCCAGGTCGTGCTGCCTGATTGCCGGTAATAAATCGTGGGAAAAATAATCGATTTCATCTATTTTCGGATTGCTGTTTAGTTCCATCTTTATTTTGTCTCCCTGTTTTTTTGCTCCCAGGCCTGTTCTATGACTTCGCCGCCCCATTCATGGCGCTCAAGCAGTTCAGTTTCCCACACAACCACTTCATCCCAGGAGGGGAGTGAAAACCAAATTCCTTCTCCCCCGGTTTCCTTACTGCCTGCTTTAATACCGCGGATAAATGAGTAGATGATGCCGCCAAATTTATTCAAATAAAGCTCCCCGTTATCAAGGTTTAGCTGCCTGGTTAAAGCCAGGGTGTATATTTTAGCCTGCATGGCATAATTTAAACTTACATGAGAGTTGAGTGCATCAAGATCGTATGCAGGCAGACGATCACTTTTCCAGTCCAGTAAATAGAACTTATGGCCATGCTCAAATACAAGGTCAATCAGCCCCTGCAGGTAACCGCGCCTGGCCTGGTAAGGAAACTCTGCCTTCCTATTAAAGCTGCGTTTGGAAGCAAGCAGTGGATGGAATTTTTCCGGTATGGGGTAAGCGAAAGACATCTCATACTGACGGTATAATCCGGAACTGATGCCGCCCGGCATTTCAAGAATGCTGTTTCTCTCAATACTTTCCTGGCAGATAGGGGTTTTATAGCAGCGGTAAACAAGCTTTAAAGCCAGCGGGACCAGGTTGCTGTCAAACCCGTGCTGCCTTGCTATTTTTTCCGCCTGTTCGATTATTGCAGGTGAGTGAATCCAGCTGTCCAACTCTAACTGACATTCTTCTTCCGGGCAGATTTGTTCCAGCAGGCTGTGCAGGAAAAGGCCGGTTTCCCTCCCTCCGGGTATGGTCGCAATTTCCCCGGCGGAAGGTAATTGCTGTCCTGCCCCCGGTATTTCCCCTGCGCCGCTATCAAGCTTGTCTTCAGCTTCATCGTCACCTGCCGGCGCATGCCACTCTTTCCCGCGGCTGATCCGAGAATAGCTGGTTAAAATGACCCCCCGGTGAGCACTTGCGATACTTTCTGCTTCTTCTGCCGCTGGTGGCGGAATAACCAGCAGTTCCTCGGGTGGCCAGGCTCCGGGATCCAGCATTATTTCTTTTTCAGAAGGAGGGCCCTGCCGGCAGGGTGCTTCCCGTAAGAGAAATCCCTTGCTGTCTGTCAGCAGGTTTTTATCCATTACCAGGTCAAGCTGTTTTTGCAGCTTGCTGTAAAAAAGGCCAAGTTTCTTATAGCTATAAGTCTTTTCTGCCCCGGGATTATCATTGCCCCCGCCAAAGTATGGCAGGTAGAGCCTTGATTTTGCCCTGGTTAAAGCAACATAGGCCAGCCGCTCATTTTCCTCGTGGTTTTCCTGTTCCAGGGCATCTGCTATTTCTCCAAAAGCCCGCCCTACATGCAGGCAGCGCCCGTTGTTGCTGTCGTGGTAAATACTTTTTAAAATGCCCTGCCCGGCAGGATTGCCGAAACCACCAGCAATAAAAACCACTTCTGCTTCCAGACCCTTTGCTTTATGCATGGTCAGGATCTGAACTGCCTCCTGGTCAGTTTCAAGCCTTTGAACGTCTCCTTCACGGCCTTCCGGTATTTTGCGGCCGTCAATTCTTGCTTTCAGGCTGCGGCACAGCTCTGCCAGGCTTACAGGGCGGGAATAAGTTTCAGATTGCAGCAGTTCAAATAGATGCAAATAGTTTGTCAGGGCCCTTTCATTGCCGGAAAAGACCAGCCTTCTTGCCAGCCCTGTATCGGACAGCAAGCGGTCGAAGAGCAGCGGCCAGGAGTGGTAGTCGGCCAGCTTTTTCCACTGGAAGAGGAGGGTAGAAAGGGGTTGATTGGTCTCAATCTGTTGCCAGCCTGGCAGTTCTTCAAGGGAAACCTGGAAAAAAGGAGTGAGCCAGGCTGACATGCGCAGGCCCCTGTCTGCCGGTGAATCAACTGCCATCAGGATGCGGTGAACATGCTCTGCTTCGGCAGTCTTAAAAAGACCTTCCTGCTTGTAGTAAGCATGCGGAATATTGTAGAGCCGCAGGGCTTCACCAATTTCTAGCCCCTCGGCAGTAGTCCTGGTAAGGATATATATTTCATTTAGCTTCACAGGGGAAATGCCGTCACTATCCCTACCGGTTAGTAAAGGGCTTTCCTTGCCGGTTAGGCGTAAGATCTCTTCACTGATAAAACTGGCCAAACCCTTCCTGACGGTCCTTGCATCAAGGGTTTCTCCTCTGCCGTCCAGGTGAACCAGGTGAACAGGTACAGCAATTTGCCCTCCTTCCACAGCCACCCGAGACAGGTCCCCGCACTCTGCTGGTTCATCATAACTGTTCAGGCCGCTGAAAAAGGAAGCGCCCATTTGATCTTTAAGGGTAAAAATGATATTTAAGGAATCGATTAAAGCCCGGGTAGAACGGTAATTCTTTATTAACGGAAGGCGGCCGGCCCCTTTTTTTTCAAGAAGGTATTTCCGGGCAGCCTGGTACGTGTATACATCGGCTCCGCGAAAACCATAGATGGCCTGCTTGGGATCCCCTATGATGTAGAGACAGTGCCCTTCATCACTTTCCACAAAAATTTTTTTAAAAATATCCCACTGGACAGCATCGGTATCCTGAAATTCATCTACGAGGGCATATTTCCAGCGCTTCCTGAGCAGCTTAAGCAGCAGTTCTGCTCCGGGGCTGTTGAGCGCTTCTTTTACCCCCAGAAGCATATCATCAAAATCGATCAGCCCGAGTGAATGTTTTCTTGCTACAAGCCTGGCCTGCAGGCGGGGCAGCATTTCCCCGGCAAAGAAGGCCGCTCCCGTGGCGGTTCTTTGCATAATATCATTTAGCTTTGATTTCAGGGTTTTGAAAACCTGCGGGGCATCTTCCCGCCCGGCCTGTTGAAGCAGGAAATCGAACTGCCTGCTCTTATTTTTATCTACTGTCCGTTCTTTTTTTGCCCATTCAATTAATATTAAAGCCTGCTGTTGCGGATCCTGTTCATGCAAGGCCTTTTCGGCTGATTCATAAAGGCTGTCAAGGTGCTTTTGAAAACCATTTAACGAACCTTTTTCCTGGTAATAGTCTTCAGCAGCTTTTTCAAGATCCCCTGGAAGAGGAAGATCTTCCAGGGCTCCAATCAAACCCTGCGGGTCCCAGAGGGGAGTCAGGGTGCACCGTTCAGGCACCCCTTCCCGGTGACAGGTATATAAGAATTCTTCTAACTTATGCAGCGATTCCCCGCTGGCGATCCACTGAGCCAGCGCTTTTCCCACCGCGCATTTTCCGGCCATCAGAAAACGAACCTCTTCCCTGAAGGCCTGGCCGAAAATTTCTTTTCCATCGACGTGTTCTTGCTCAAAAACCCTGCCGCCCAAAAAAGCCTGCTCTGAAAGGATCCGCTGGCAGAAGCCGTGAATAGTTGATATGGCAGCTCCGTCAAAACGAAACAGGGCTTCGCGCAGCCGTCCCCGTTTAACATCATTTATTGCCCAGTATTCAGATGGATCACCGGCAGGTGATTTTTCGGTTTCATCCAGGATGTTTCTGATTAGCGCCCTAATTCTTTCCCGCAGTTCCCTGGTGGCGGCCTCGGTGAAAGTAACAACCAGGATCTCTTCTATATTAGCCCGGTCTTCAACCAGGAGATCCAAAACGAGATGTTCCAGGGTATAAGTTTTACCCGTCCCCGCCGATGCTTCTATAACAGCATGGCCTTTTTTAAAGCCGTGATGAGAGAGGATTTCAGGGCGTCTGAAATATATTTCGTTCATCGCAAATCCTCCACTTCAATTATTCCTTCAAAGATTAGTCCCATACGTTCAGCTACCAGCTCCGCTATTATATCGGCATCGGGCGGGCAGTAGGAGCGCGGTTCGGGGACTGGGCCCCAGAGACTTGAAAAAAACAGGCGGCTGTTTTCTGCCATCCCAATTATCTCTTTATGCAGCCTGCGGCCGTCGATTATATCAGCTGTTCTAAAATCTTTTTTATTCTCCCCTGTCAGAGCTTTAATACCGGCCCGCAGTTCCTGGAATACAGCTTCACAGGGCAGCAGGTAAGCATGCGGTTCATATACCATGTCTGAGACAATCTCAGTCAACCAGTTTAGCGCCTTATCTTTTGCTACAGGATGCAGTCGAAGTTTCAGACATCCTGTTTTACCTTCCTGATCCGCGTAAAGCAGTAGAATCTTCCTTCCGGCGGCGCTGCCCCTTTCTGCAGCCGACAAAAAGATATGATCAAGTATGCCGCGCAGCAGGTGCCGCGAACATTTACCCAGTGCAGTTTTACCGAAAGATTTCCCCGGGGCTTCCTTTGGCTGCAGGATAATGGTAGTAGAACCCTTATCTGCGAGTACTTCGGTTGTACCGCTTAAGCGAACCGGTGTAAGCGTATTGCAGTTTTGCAGTTCAATTAGAATTGGGTCGTAGATCTCAGTTGCCGGAAGGTTCCTCCCCGTTTGTCCAAACCTGATTCTTTTCAACCGGGATGCCCCACTGTCAGTCCCGGCAGTGCTGCCTGCAGGTGAGATATTATTATTCAGCAGGTCCAGCCAGCCTTCAAGAATTACAAGGTGATGCTCCCTGTAAATGCGGCCCAGCGAGCCAACCGGTATTTGGCCGGCGAGGCGCAGGCGCTCTGATTTTTGATCATATATTTTTGCAGGTTCCAGCTCTTCTGCTGCAGCCAGGTAAAAAATTTCCCGCAATAAACCGGTTTTAGCGAGCGGGCTAAATTCAAAATCTTCTTCTTCCTGTTCTGCCAGGTCTTCCTCAGCTTCAGAAAGACCGAGCACGGCAGATGCCCATCCCTGCATGGGGCAGGATAGGAAGTTATGAAGGTTTGAGATTGTTAAGTTGACCGGGGACTCAGTATTTAATTCACCGGCAAAGGCCAGCTCTTTGCTGCTCGTACCAGTGCAAGTACCGGGAGGTTTACCGGGCAGGAGCAGCATATCTTCAATTTTCTTTTGGCTGGCAGTAGAAATAAAGGGCCAGATTCCTGGTAAAACATCCCTCCCAGCCGGATTAAGCTGATCATCCAAACTTTTCGCCAGTTCCCTGATTCTTGCTTCCGCTTTAGCTTCGTCAAGAAAGCTATGATCAAAAACTGCCGGGTCATCAAAACGCCGCAGCGGCAGTTCTTTAAAAAGGCCGTTTAAATTTTCCGGTCCCATAAAACCCAGCTTTAGCATATGCAGCAGTTCCTGCACAACCGCCGAAGGCTGCAGCGGGTCACCTGTCAGCTCATCTCTTCTTACAAATGAGAGATATAGTTTTTCACGGGTAGAGAGAAGAGTTTCCAGGAACATGTAGCGATCTCTTTCCGAGGGATCGACATCCCCGGTGCGTCTTTTTGCCGATCGCAGATCAAGGGCGTCCCTGCGCCCTGTAGCCGGGAAAAGGCCTTCTCCCAGGCCCAGGACAAAGACAACCTTGAAAGGGATAGCCCTCATCGGTAAAAATGATGAAACCGCAACCCCTTCGGACAGGTATCTTCCCCGGTTTCCGGGCAGGGAATCGAGAAGTTTAAACGCTATTTCTGAAGCAGTCCTGCCGCTAACTATTTTTCCCATGTCCATGTTTTCAAGCTTTGAAAGGGTTTTAATAATTCTTAGCCGATCACCGGTATCAGCTGTAGTTTCTGCATGCAGGTATTTTTCTGCCTGGGCCCTAAAAAAGGTTGCCCAGCTGCTTAGAGTCATCTCTGCTGTTCGGACAAAACGGCAATCTGTAAGCAGGGAGCGGGAAAGCAGGCCAAACTGTGCAGCTGCGCCTGAAAGTGAACCGCTGCTTTCTTCAACCAGCCACCTGCCTTGCTCAGCTTCAAATATTCGGTTGTCTCCACTTTTTTCACCACTCATAAAGGCTCCCAGGGCCAACCTTAATATCCCCTGGTTCCAGTTCAAAACATCCTCATCAATATATGTGCCCTCATGGTCTGAGTGGTTGGAGCCGTATACAATCCCAAGCTTATCAGCTTTTGCAGCCATTGCCTCGGGAGTTAAGTACTCAAATTGGGTAATTACTGCAGGGTGGCTCATGAAAGCAAGCATTTCGGCCCTGGTAAAGCGGCCGAAAGGGAGCTTTAAAAGCTGGATTATAGCTTCAATCATTTTGCTTCCTGCTTTACCGGGCAGGTCGGAAACAGTAAATGGTAGATTTTGGCAGGCTGTAAAAACGGTTTCAATTTGGGGCAGGTAACGCTCATGTTCGGTGCTGTTGATAATCACGGCTATATCACTGAACCTTAAAGGAACCTGGCTGTTTTGCAAACCATTGCTGCGCATCAGGTTCCAGATTTCATCAGCTACCCATTCAACTTCCCGGCGCACTGAAGGGGCGGCTACCAAGTTTATAGTCCCATCTGCCTCAAGAAAATTATCCTCTACAACCCTTTCAGGGTTTCTTTCCAAAATATCTTTTTGCAGCTGATGAAGCAGCCCGGTGCCGGTTTCCAGGGGATCGGAGAAGGCGTCGTAGAAATCGCAATCTGTTAATTCCCCGAGCAACCTGATATGTTCGCGACCGGGCCGCCCCCAGTAGCGCAGCGCCGGGTTGTCAGCTTCAAAGAGGCCGAAAGGGTCATCTTCATCAGGCTCACCCATGCCTGTCCACATCTTTTTTTTGCGCCTGTAAAGTTCGCGGCCCAGGCGGTTAATATATTCCCGGTCTGTTTCTACATCTTCCCAGAATTCGGCACAGGGGTTTAAAGTGTAAATATGCATGTTGCCAAGTTCACCAAGGCGGGCAAAAAGCACCTGGTAAATCCTTGCCATGTAGGAAACCCCGAAAATATGAACAGGTGGAAGTACAGTTTCTTTCAGCAGGTCAAAAAAACTGCTGTCATAAGCAAGTTGATCTATGGTAATCCAATTGCCGCCTCCTGGGGGCTGGTTTTTTTCTAAAACACCGTCCGGGCCAAAAACAGAGAGCCACAGGGCCCTTTGCCAGCTTACTGTTTCAGCTATAAATGGTTCAGCCTTTCCGGGGTCTTTAAAAGGGTTTGCAGCTTTTACTTCAAAACCGCTTTCCACTGCCTTTTCCCGCCATCCAGAGATCATCTCAGGCCTGGAAAATGAGTATTCCTGGAAAAGGGAAGACATTTTTGCTGCCAACTGGACCCGGCGAATATCGGTACTGTCTGCGCCCAGGTAGCTGTCGAAACCCAGGGATATTGTATTTAGTGCATCATAGCGGCCTGTTTTCCTGAGGTAATTAGAAACAGGATTTAACTCTTTTCCTTCAAGCAGCTTTTCATCTAACAGGGCAGCCAGGATTGCTGCTTCAGTTACCTGGTAATTGACAAGTTTAAACCGGTCCCGGGAAGCAATGCTGACCAGGTCGCTGATGTAGTTTTCAAGCCATTTGAAATTAATATTTGCTGCAATCCCTTTTAGCTGGGCCAGCCCCAAACGGATCCAGGTTTCCATGTTCCTGTTTGGAACGATAATTTCAACCGGCTCTAAAGGATGCAGCTTTTCCTCCTCTTTAAGTTCCAGGTTTAAGGCGAGGTTTTTTAGCAGGGTTTCAGTTTTATTTGAATAGATCAGTTCAATCATCTGGTTTTTTCTCCACTATCGCGGTAATTGTTGGTAGTTTCTATATATAGGTCATAGAGTCCTTCAGTTATATTCCATATTTATAATCCTGACCGGATGATAACTGTTTTCTGAGAGAATAAAAATTGAAAGCTTGACAGTGCTACCTTTTACCAATACAATTTAGCTGTTTGAAATTATATATGAAAGATATTTAGATAAATCATGCAAACTCTAATCGGCATTATAAATGACTACAGCATCTCAGATTTTCTTTATGATCTAGTCCTTGTTGGCATTGCTTATGGCTATGTTTTAATTACCATCCTTGTTCCCGTCTACCTGCAGAAGAAAAATATGATTTCCAAGTTTGCCGCCAGGAAGATAGTGCACCTGGTTACCGGCCTGGTTGTCCTGATAGTGCCATATTTTATTCTGCCGCTGCATGCAGTATTTATTGCGGCTACTTTAACGATTGCCGTATATTTTAGCACCAAGGATAGCTCGGTTAAACAGCTTCAGGAGTTATATGAGTCGATTGGCGAGGAAGCGGAAGAAAAAGTCGGGCGTTTGCAGGGCCCGCTTTTTTACAGCATTTCAATTACACTGCTCATTACCCTGTTTGTTCTATTTGCCCCGAAGCAGCTCTATTTCCCGATTTGCGGCATTCTGATCATGATTATCAGCGATACACTGGCTTCGGTCGGCGGTAAAAAGTTTGGCAGGATAAAAATACACATTGCCTACACAGAAACAGAAAGAACGCTTGAAGGTTCACTGGTTTTTTTAATTTCAGCTTTTTTACTGTGCTTTACTGCCTTTTATCTTTTTGGGGTGCTTACCCCCGTAAATCAGAAAGCTCTCTCTATTGAAACAGTATTTTTATACTCTGTAATTACAGCTTCTGCCGGAACGATAATCGAGCTTTTATCTCCTTCCAACCTGGACGACTTAACGGTGCCGATAGCAACTACAATTGTAATCTACCTGCTTGCGCTTTTCACTTAAAATGCTCGCTGCAAGTTAAATAATTAATTAAACCCTGAAGGCACATCTTAAATGGCCCACCTGCATTTATGCCTCCCGTGCCATAAGCTTTTCTTGCCCTGCAGCGGAAAAGCGTGATATTATTGCAGTAATTGAAACATCTTCTCCTATTGCTGCTGTTGCTATAAGAAGTTGTCACTTTGCGCAGCTGCTCGTTTAAAAGTTACAAAAAAAGAGGTAAAACGTGATAGAACAATCCGGCACACTTGGCCCCAGCTTAAAGGATTTTCATGAGCTTTCCCTGAGGTTAATCGGTCTTGCTGATAAAGGCAGGTTTATCAGCGATTATTACAGGGAAGCGGCTGATATATTACTTCCCTTTTTTAAGGCAAACTATGTGAGCTTCCTGGCAAATGATGCAGACAGTTACTACAGGATAGCTTACTGTTTAGATCAAAGTAAGCAGGATGATCTAGCTGTTAATTTCGTTTCTTTTGATAGTCTTACTGAAGTAATTTCCAAAGATGAAACTGTTGAACCTTCCGGTCTCTCATTAGAACAGTTGGAAACTGCAGTTTATAGAGGGATGCTTGTTTGTGGTAAATTTTCAATAGCTAACGGAGATGCTTATTTTGCCGACACGGGAGATCAAAAAATTGCAACAGATTATGCTACTGTTTTGGTCCTCAAAATAAAACAGCAAGGCCAGGTAATTGGAATAATGTCTCTGGGTTGGAATCAGAAAACAGTCATTGCTGATAAAGATATGGAACTGTATCAGTATATAGCCGACATTATTGGCTTTTCAAGAACACACCGGCGGGCTAAATTTTTGCTTGGTGAAAGGATTAAAGAGTTAAAAACTATCTACAAAATTTCCAGGCTGGGAATGGGAATAGGTAAAACCCTTGAAGATGTTTTAGCAGATGCAACAGAAGTAATACCGCCGGGCTTTTTATATCCGGATTCAGCATGCTGTAAAATTGTTTATGCGAATAGGGAATTTAAAAGTAAGAATTACCAGCTGCCCGTTTATTCACTGAAAGCGGATATTATGATCAGGGAAGAAGTTAAAGGCTATGTTGAGGTGAGTTACGCCAGCGACCTGGGCAGTATCAGCAAGACCCCATTTTTAAAAGAAGAAGAATCTATGTTGAAAGCTATTGCAAGTGAACTTGGCCATGTTGCAGGGCGGAAAGAATTTGAGGAAGAAAGGGAAAGGCTTCAGCAGCAGCTTCTTCATGCTGACAGGTTGGCTACTGTTGGACAGCTTACCGCAGGGGTCGCACATGAACTTAATGAACCGCTTAACGGGATACTGGGGTTTGCCCAGTTAATCAAGAAATGCGGCACCATCGATCAGGATGTTGAGAAGGATATTGATAAGATTATTAAAGCATCGCTTCATGGCAGAGAAATAATTCGTAAGCTGATGCTGTTCAGCAGGCAATCTAAACCGGAGAAATCAACGATTAATATTAATGAACGCATTGATGATGGGCTTTACCTGCTTGAAAACAGGTTAAAGAAGAGTAATATAGCTTTGAATAAAGAATTTGCCCCTGACCTGCCGCTAATCGAAATTGACCCCTCTCAATTAAACCAGGTCATGGTCAACCTGGTGGTTAACGCGATCCAGGCTATGCCTGGTGGCGGTACCCTGAAAATAAAAACGGAGAGTTTAATTGGCGCTGTTAATATCATTGTCGAAGACACAGGAATTGGAATGACGGAAGAAGAAATGGAGAAGGTATTTATACCCTTTTATACGACCAAGGGGATTAATGAAGGGGCAGGCCTGGGTTTGCCAGTTGCCCTGGGTATAGTCCAGTCACATGGCGGATCAATAGACTTGAAAAGTGAGCCCGGGGAGGGCACTGTTTTCACCGTAAGATTGCCTGTAAAAGAGGAGAAAAGAGATGGCTAAAAAAACTCGGGAAGAAATTATTCTTGTTGTCGATGATTCACCGGAAACACTGGAAGTTCTCCACCGCAGTATTCAGTTGATGGGTTTTGAAGTTTTTTCCTGTGAAAGTGCCGAAGAAGCAATAAAAATAATGGAAGATCAACATATTGACCTGGTTATTACCGATTACCACATGCCCTTTGTCGGAGGTTTAGACTTAATCCGTCATGTAAGGGATAACTACCGCAATACTGAGGTAATGATGATCACGGGTTATGCCTCGGTAGAAGGGGCAGTTGAAGCAATTAAAGCAGGCGCAGAGGAATACCTGGCCAAGCCTTTTACAGATGAAGAGCTTGAAAAGGCGATTAACAGCTCAATTGACAAACTTAGCAGCCGGATTGCACATAGAACGAGCCCCGCAAAAGATATCTCAAAACAATACAGCCTGCTCGGTGAATCTGCCGGTATGACCCGGGTTACCAGCGCTATTAAAAAGGCTGCATCCAGCAGTCACCCGGTCCTGATTTCAGGTGAAAGAGGTACCGGTCGGGAGCTATCAGCCAGGATAATTCACTATGAAAGTGAAAGGGCCGGTCATCCTTTTATCACTATTAACTGCCGGGCAATACCGGAAAGTAAAATTGAAAGTGAAGTATTCGGCTTTATCCTGTCTGATGGAGGAAAAAAACAGGTGGAGGATGATGGATCTGCCGGCGGAGAAGAAAATTTTAGGCCCGGGTTTCTAGAAATGGCTGGTGAAGGAACAGTTTTTTTAAGCGAGATAAGCGAAACCCCCCTGGCTGTTCAGGTTAAGCTCCTGTCTGTTCTTGCAAACGGGGAATTTAGTGCTGCCGGAGATAAAAAAACCAGGAGATCTTCCTGCCGGATTATAGCTTCTTCCTCCAGGGATTTACTTGAAATGGCGGGTAAAGGCCTGTTTCGGGAAGATCTCTTCTTCCGCCTGAATATGCTTAGCCTTAACCTGCCGCCGCTTCGGGAAAGGGATCAAGACATACTGCTTTTATGTAAACACTATTTTAGCAAAGCCTGCCTGGAGAAGGGGCAAAGCCCGGTAGCAGCGTTTTCTGATCGCGCTTCAAAGGCTTTACTGCATTATAATTGGGCAGGCAATATTATTGAACTTGAAATATTGATGAGGGAGCTGGCCGGCAAAGTGTCGGGAGAGCTGATTGAGCTTGCTGATTTGCCAGGTTCCCTTCGAAATAATATGGCAGAAGATAAAAGGCTGGACAAGACTTTGCTGGAGGTTGAAAAAGATTATATTAAAGAAGTTTTAGCTAAGTTTAATGGCAACAAGACCAGGGCTGCTGAACTGCTTGGGATTGACAGGAAAACCTTACGCGACAAGTTAGAAAAGTAAGCTCACTTTACACATTTAAACAAAAACCCCTCTTTTTTTTCAGGAGGGGTTTTATTTAAATGTTAACAAACGCTTACAGTATTAAATAACCCCATAAGCGAGCATGGCCCTGGCTACTTTAAGGAAACCTGCAATATTTGATCCACAAATATAGTTGCACCTCTTAAAACCGTATGCTTCCGCAGCGCCCTGGCATTCTGCATGGATATTTTTCATGATTATCTGCAGGCGATTATCAACTTCTTCTTTTTCCCATAACAGTTTCATGCTGTTCTGGCTCATTTCAAGGCCGGATACAGATACACCGCCCGCATTTGCTGCTTTACCGGGCCCGTATAGTACATCATGATCTAAGAAAACTTCAACCCCCTTGGGAGTGGTGGGCATATTTGCCCCTTCTGAAACACAAAAACAGCCATTTTTAACAAGGGCTAAAGCCTGGTCTTCGTTTATTTCATTTTGAGTTGCACTGGGGAAAGCGATATCGACTTTTATGGACTGTTCTTTAATAACTTCCCAAACCGATTTTCCTTCATAATACCGAGACTCCGGGTACTTCTCTGCATATTCCTTGATCCTGTCCCGGCGGTTGTTCTTAAGATCCATCACGTATTCAAGTTTTTCAAGATTTATTCCTTCAGGATCAATTATGGTACCCGAGCTGTCTGAGAAGGATATATTCTTGCCGCCCATTTGGATAACTTTTTCATTTGAATACTGGGCTACGTTTCCGGAGCCTGAAATGGCTGCTGTTTTACCTGCTAAAGATTCGTTTCTTGTAGCCAGCATTTCTGCGGCAAAATAAACAGCGCCATAGCCAGTTGCTTCAGGCCTGATCAGGCTTCCGCCGTAATCAAGTCCCTTGCCGGTAAGAACTCCGGTATGTTCGTTGCGAATCAGCTTGTAGTATCCGTATAAATATCCTATTTCCCTTCCACCAACGCCTATATCTCCTGCGGGGACATCGGTTTCAGGGCCTATATGCCGGAAAAGCTCACGCATGAAAGCCTGGCAAAATCTCATTACTTCGCTATTGCTTTTTCCTTTTGGGTCAAAATCGCTTCCACCTTTGCCGCCGCCCATTGGCAGGGTGGTCAGCGAGTTTTTGAAGACCTGTTCGAAACCAAGGAATTTTATAATGCCCAGGTTTACAGAGGGGTGAAATCTTAGCCCGCCCTTGTACGGGCCGATGGCATTATTAAACTGAACCCTGAACCCCCTGTTAACCTGCACTTTGCCTGAATCGTCAACCCAGGGAACCCTGAAAATTACCTGCCTGTCCGGCTCAACGATCCTATCGTATATGCCTGCTGCCACATACTCCGGGTGCCTGTCAACCGTTGATTCAAGCGAAAGCATAACCTCTTCGACTGCCTGGATAAATTCAGGCTGTGAAGGGTTCTTCTCCTCGGTTTTTGCAATTACTTCTCTTAAGTAGCTCATCTCAAACTCCTTTGCATTTATTCGGTTTACGATTAAAGGTGCCGGTAAAGTGCGTAAATAATAATCATAAAATGACTAAAATATCCCCACAAACCTAATAATGTATTATAGAATAGAAGAAGTCAAGAAAAAATCATGCAATTATTTTAGGATGGCATATAATTATGCCAGGGGGGATAAGATGGATTTAGAAAAATATGAAGGGCTTTTCATGCCTCAAAAATCAAACCTTTCTATTTTTCATGACCTGATGCCGTTCAAGGTCAGGGAAATTCTCCTGGTGGCTACAGTTTACGATGCCTATATACTTGAAAGGGAAGGGCAGATATTTGAACAAATATATGGTGAATATTACCAGCTAAATATATCAAGTGCGCCGCGAATCACTTCTGTATTTTCAGTTGACAACGCTATTGAAGAAATTAAAACAGGAATATTTGACCTGGTAATTGTCGTTACCGGTATTGATAAGGATCTTCCCCGGGAACTAAGCAGCAAGGCAAAGGAGGTAAACCCAGATCTGCCCGTGCTGCTGCTGATCAATAACAACAAGCAGATATCTTTATATGCCGGGATGAAAGAAAGCCTGACCGATATCAATAAGATGTTTGTGTGGAATGGCGACAGCAGCATTTTTTTAGCCATGATCAAGTATATTGAGGATTCAATAAATGTTAGCAATGACACGCTAACCGGTGATGTGCGGGTAATACTTGTTGTAGAAGACTCGATCAGGTATTATTCGCGCTACCTGCCACTGCTTTACAGTGTAATTATCAGTGAAAACCACCGTTTAATCAGTGGAGAAGATGTTGATGCCAGGTACAAATTGTTAAAGATGCGGGCACGTCCCAAGGTGCTTCTTGCTTCAACCTATGAAGAAGCGGTCGCGCTGTTTGAGAAATATTATGATTATATACTTTGTGTAATTACTGATGTAAAGTACCCCCTGAACGGCAAAGCCGACCCGGCAGCGGGGAAAAAACTTGTTAAGCATATTGAAGAGAAATATTCCCTGCCCATCCTGGTTCAGTCATCCGATCTGGAAAACAGGCTGTTTTGTGAAGATAACAACCTGTCTTATATCAATAAAAACTCAAATAACCTTACCAGGGATTTATTAGACTTTTTTCATCTTAATCTTGGGTTTGGTAATTTTTTGTTCAGGGACAAAACGGGCAAAGTGATCGCAGAGGCCCGTTACATGAAAGAATTTGAAACCTTAATCGATAAGATACCCGTTGAAAGTATCGCTTATCACAGCAGGCGCAATGATTTTTCGACCTGGTTTATGGCAAAGGGTGAAATTAAAAGCGCTCTTAAACTAAAAAATGCGCGGGTGGAAGACTTCAGCAGCCACGAAGAAGTCAGGTTTTTTATAAAAAACGTATTAAGAGAAAGATGGCTGGAAAAAAAGAAAGATTCTATATCGGCTTTTTCCGAAGCTGCCTTTAAGGAAAAGTCTTTTTTAATGCGTATATCGAATGGTTCGGTAGGGGGTAAGGGAAGGGGAATTGCTTTTACCGAATATATTCTGCAAAAACCGGAATTTAGAGGTTTAATGGCAGATATAAATGTGGTGATACCGAAAACAGTTATTATTGGAACCGATGAGTTTGAAAGCATCCTGGAGCAGCTTGATTACTGTCAATTCATAGAAACAGAAACCGGGTATAGAGAAACCAGGAAAATATTTTCCGGATTTCAACTATCATCCGTGTTGTCACAGAGATTAAAAAAACTGCTAAACCATATGAAATGCCCGCTTGCAGTCAGAAGCTCCGGCCTGTTTGAAGACAGTCTTTCACAGCCTTTTTCCGGTATCTACGAAACCTATTACCTGCCAAATAACCACCCTGATCCGGAAGTACGATTGGAGCAGCTTGAAACTGCAATTAAAATGGTTTATGCTTCAGTCTTTGCCCCGCTGGCCAGGAGCTATTTTGATTCTATTAATCACTCAATTGAAGAAGAAAAGATGGCGGTGATCATCCAGGAACTGGTTGGTAGTTCTCACGGCGATTATTTTTATCCACATATCAGCGGGGTTGCCCAATCTTTCAATTATTATCCCTTTTCACACATGAAATCTGAAGACGGCATTGCCTTGCTTGCAGTGGGCCTGGGAAAAAGTGTGGTTGATGGTGAAAGCTCATTTCGTTTTTGCCCCAGGCATCCGAAAATGAACATGATGACCATTAAAGACTTACTAAAAAACTCACAAAGATTTTTATATGCTTTAAATACCAGCAATAACAATGTTGACCTGACGGAAGGGGTTAATGCAACTCTCGAAAAGCTCTCTATTGCTACGGCTGAAGAGCACGGAACATTAACTTCAAGCGCTTCAGTTTATGATGCTTCAGCAGATACACTCAGTCCCGGCTTGCATATTAGAGGCCCCAGGATCATTGATTTTGGCTACATATTACAGTACGACCAGGTTCCGCTGGCATCTACACTTAAAAGGTTACTGGAAATTATGCGCAGTGCCCTGGGCACACCGGTTGAAATAGAGTTTTCAGTTGATTTAACAAAAGATCAGTCAGGCAGGGTAAGCTTTTACATCCTGCAGGTTAAACCCCTGGTAAGAAGCGCTGAAAGCACTGTGGTTGATACGGGGGCAGTTGAGAAAGATAATCTTTTGCTTTACTCGGATAGGGGTATGGGCAATGGTGTTATAAAGGGAATCAGGGATATTGTTTATGTAGTTCCTGAACGTTTTGATAAAATGAAGACATCTTTAATTGCAAAAGAGATTCATGCAATCAATGCTGAAATGAAGAAAAAGGGAGAGCGCTATATCTTAATTGGCCCGGGCAGGTGGGGCTCAAGTGATCCTTTCCTGGGGATTCCGGTTGACTGGTCCGCAATCAGCGAAGCCAGGGTTATAGTAGAGGCAGGGTTAAAAGACTTTAATGTTGACGCTTCACTGGGGAGCCATTTTTTTCACAATATCACGTCCATGAATATCGGTTATGTTACTGTACCCAATCGCAGCAGTGACGGCTTTATTGATTACGGCTATTTATCATCATTTAAAGCTGAAAAAGAAACGGGCTACTTGCGTCATATTATATTTGATCAACCGGTGATGGTTTTAATGGACGGCAGGAAATCAGAATCACTTATAACAAAGGCGGGTATAAATCTGGAAGACAAGTAACCTGTATTAGCCTCTAACAGATAGCTGGTTATCCGGCGCCTAAGGCAACAGCCAAAAACCAGATAAAAAAACCGTATTTCATTATCAGGCTTGATTTTTCAAGATCCCTGTCAGACATTGTTTCCCTGGAATTTATGGCTACATAGATCAATACCGGGCAGACTAAAAAGAGTGAAATAAACAGGTAGGCAGGTTTGTACTGTTCAATAAAGTAGATAGCAATAATGATTAATATGGCAATTCCCAGGAAAATTAAAACATAAGTCCGCGCTTTTTTTTTGCCCCAGGCTACGGCTATGGTTTTACAGTTTTGTTCAAAATCTCCCCGGTAATCAGCCATCGTTTTAAGGATTTCCCTGCCCAGGATGGCAAAAAAGACTGCCAGGGAAAGTGTGATGACCGGTATAATATTTCCTGCTGCTACACCGCCAAATATTACACAGAGGGCTGTAATAAGGGCTACTGCAATGTTGCCCCACAACACGGAACATTTAAGTTTCCAGGAATACAGATAGAGCAGGATATTAGATGCAACAGCAATTATTAAAGCCGGTTGATTAATAAAAAAGGCAGCCACAAGAGAGAGGAAAGTGCCGACTATTGAAAATATAAGAGCGCTGTTTCGGGTAACCTGGCCCGAAGGTAAGGGCCGGTCCGGTTTGTTAACTTTATCTATTTCAATATCCACGTAATCATTCCAGGCGTTGGTAGACACCGTGATCAGCAGCACTGTAACTGCAGCCATTAATACCGGCCACCAGGAGGGAGGTTCGGCAACATAAGCGCTTAGAATAACCAGCAGGCAACCTGCCAGGGCATTTATCGGCCGGCCAAGCCTGTAATAACCAATTAGCATTTTTATCCTCCTCTTAAACTAACTTATTTGATGACTTGAAGGCTCTGCAGCATCAGCTGCAGGCTTTCTCTTTTTTGTTTATCAAGAGGCAAGAGCGGCAGCCTTGGCGGTCCGCCGTACAGTCCCATAAGATCCATGGCCGCTTTTAAGCCTGCAACACCCCACAGCGCCGTTACCATATTATTAATTTCCAGCAGCTTCATTTGCAGTTTCCTGGCATCATCCAGGCAGCCTGCTTCGTATAATTTCTGGATCTCCACGCATTCCCCAGGCATGATATTGGCCAGGGCCAGGGTTCCTCCTGCTGCCCCCAGGACCAGGGATGGCAGCAAAAAGTTAGCAGAACCGGCGAATACGGCAAACCCCTTTGCACTTTTATCAGCAATTTCTCCAATCTGGACAATGTTGCCTGAGCTATCCTTAATACCGGCTATGTTTGGGTGCGCTGAGAGCCTGGTGACCAGGGAAGCGCTCATGTTCAGGGCAGTATTGCGCGGCATATTGTAGAGAATTACAGGCAGGGTAGAGTTTTCAGCAACATGAATAAAATAGTAATAAAGAGTATCATCATCCAGGCTGCCCTTGAAATAGCTGGGGTTTATCACCAGCACAGCATCGCACCCGCTTGTGGCTGCAGCCTTATTCAGGCGCTCAGTAGCCCTGGCTGACTCGCAGCCTGTACCTGCAATTACTTTCATCTTTGAAGGCACGTTTTCACGGACGAATGAAAAAGCCCTCGCTTTTTCAACCTCATCAAGTAAAACAGCTTCCCCGTTAGTGCCTGCCACAGCCAAACCATGCAGGGAGCTCTTGCCCCACCACTGCAAATTTTCCCGGAAAGAGCTCCAGTCAATTTCACTATCTGCTCCGAAGGGGGTTGGAATGGGAGCGTAGATGCCTGTAAGCATTTATTGACAACAACCTTTCATGGCCAGGGATAAACACTTTTTAATAAGGCTTTACCGTATTAAAAACTGCTTTTTATTGATTCTGAAAACTCTTTGAGAATAGTCTTCTGCAGCTCCCTGTCTTTGAGGATTTTATGGCCTGTTATCGCCATCGCCTGGCCCACGTTAAGCATAATATGGTATGCTTCATCACTGTTGCAGAGCGTGCTGAATTCATGAGTGTGGCCCGGTATCCATTGGTTGGTAATAGCTACCATGGGGTGAATTGATGGTGTCACCCTGCTAACATTACCCATATCCATTGAATCAAGCCCCGTACCATGAGGCGACTCCAGGTTGTATCCGGTTTCCCTGAGGCTTTCTGCGAATATGTCTGCCATTGTTTTATTGCTGATCATGGCATCGTAGGGGTGGCCTGACTCAGTTACTTCAAGGGTGGTGCCGGTGGCAGCTTCTGCACCCCTGGCACAGGCTACCACCTTTTCAACAACTTCTTGCAGGTAGTAGCTGTCGCGGGCCCTGATAATGAAATCGGCCGCGGCCCGATCTGGAATTACATTGGGCGCGAGCCCTCCTTCTGATATTATGCCGTGAATGCGGACATCATCTTTCAGGTGCTGTCTTAAGGCGTTGATGCTGTTAAAGGTTTGAATAACACCATCCAGCGCATTTCTTCCTTCCCATGGTTCGGTAGAAGCATGAACACTGTGGCCTTTAAACACAAACCTGTAATCACGGCAGGCCAGCGATTCAACATGGTAGCAATTTGAACATCCGGGGTGGAACATCATGGCAGCATCTACATGATCAAAAACACCTGCCTTAACCAGGTATACCTTGGCCCCTTCATCTTCTTCGTTGGGCGTGCCGATAATTGAAACCTGCCCGGGCATATCATTGAGACTGGCGGCCAGGGCTACGCCTGCAGCAACTCCTGCAATACCGATCAGGTTATGCCCACAGCCGTGGCCAATTTCCGGTAATGCATCATATTCCGAGCAATACCCAATATGGAAGCCTTCATTTCCATAACTGGCCATAAAGGCGGTTTTTAGGCCTCCAATTCCCCGCCATACCTTAAACCCCTTTTCCTCCAGGTAGCCGGTAATCAGGTCAGCGGCAAAGAATTCCTTTCCCCCGGGCTCCGGGTTTTTATAGATAGCCCGGGCCATCTCAACCAGGGTATTTTTTTCTTCCCTTAGTTTTTCTTCAATTGCCTTTAATTCAGCCATATTAACACCGCCTATTTTTCTTAATAGTCATTTTTTATCATGTTATCATATCTAAAGCTTAAAACAAGCTGTTTTTAGCTGTTCACAGCTCTTTTCAGCTATTTTCCAGGGCAGATCTGATTTCTTCTTTAACCTTTTCTTCTTCTTCCCCGGCTAGTGCTTTTTCAAGCGCAAAATTACTTTTTCTCCCGCCGATCCGTCCCAGGGCCCAGGCCGAGTAAGAGCGGACCATGTCCTGCGGGTCTTCAAGGGCTGAAATTAAAAGGTCAACCGCATCAGGATCGCCTTCATTGCCAAGCGCTATGGCTGCATTTCGCTGCAGGAATTTTTTCTCCCACATGTAGCCGTAGAGAATAGGCTGGACAATGCTGTGGTAATATAGATCGCTCATGGTCAGCAGTTTTTGCGGAGCCAGTTTTGGGGCCATTTCTTCCAGGAAAGCGTCTGGAACAAGTTTTTGTTTTAACCGCTTACTGTTATGCGGGCAGGCATCCTGGCAGATATCGCAGCCATAGATCCAGCTGCCCATCTTTTCGCGGATATTGTAAGGGATATCATCGGGTGTGCCGGGAAAATTTCCCGGGGCGTAGGTATTAAATGCAATGCAGCGCAGGGGGTCCATTTTAAATGGAGCGTACAGTGCCCCGGTTGGGCAGGCTTCAATACACTTGTTGCAGCTATCTTTGCAGGCAGAAGGAGGTGAGCTGGATTGGGGTTCAAGTTCCCCGCTGACTGCCAGGGAAGCGATAGCGATATAGCTGCCCCGCCCGGGAGAGTAAACGAAAGTGTTGCAGCCGAACTGACCGACACCGGCCCTTACTGCAGCCTGCCGTTCCGGCATGGCGGGCCTGAAGCCTACTTCCATTCCCTTCTCCTGCAGGAATTCCCTGATCAGGCGCAGCCTGCTGCCGAAAAGGCGTTTCTTCCCGGGATAGAGCCGTGATTGATAAGCCTTGCCGACAGAGCCTTCAAGCTGCGCTGGGTAAGCCTGTTTATAATAGTCATAGATCAGGATAACTATTGACCTGGCAGAGGGGAGCACAAAGCGGGGATCTGCCACGGAACCAATTTGCAGCAGACCCTCGCTTACCCAGCTGTAACCGCTGCGCCTTTCATCAAGCGCTTCTGTTAGCTGGGGAAAAGGTTCAGCCGTGGTGTAACCTACATCATCAAAACCGACATCTAGAGCGTATTCCCTGATTTCCTGTTCCACCAGATCATCTCCCATCCCGTTTTATTGAATTGTCAATGGCTATCTTTTCTATATTCTAAACGTTATTCCTTCATTAAAGATCTTGAGTCCAGGGAATTAAGGGGCTAATAAATACGAAAGGGATCTTTTTTTCAGCTAATTATGTTATAAAAAGGATAACAAAAGGAGGATGCTAAAATGTCAAAACCGGAAATTTATTATTCTGTCAGGGCAGAGCGGGGGGCAAACCTGCGCTGCAAGGGCTGGAAACAGGAAACAATCCTGCGCATGCTGGAAAATAACATGGAAAATGCAGAAAAGCCCGAGGAACTTGTTATTTACGGCGGCTTTGGCAAATGCGCCCGTAACTGGGAATCCTATCACGCCATAGTAAAAACACTTAAAGATCTCGAAGATGACGAAACACTGGTCATGCAGTCCGGTATGCCGGTAGCGGTATTCAAGACCCACCGCCTGGCACCCACAGTCGTAATGGCAACTACTAACATTATGAAAGCCGATTGGCCTACCTTCTACGACCTGCAGGATAAAAACCTGACCATGTTTGCCCAGTATACTGCTGCCCCCTGGGAATATATCGGCACCCAGGGTGTAATCCAGGGCACTTTTGAAACCCTTTCTGCCGTGGCGCGTAAATGCTATAAAGATTCACTGGCTGGTAAAATCCTGCTAACCGCCGGCGCCGGCGGGATGGGCGGTAACCAAACCAGGGCGATGACCATGCACGGCGGCGTTGCCATTCTCTGCGATGCGAACAGAAAGATCATTGAAAGACGGATCAAGAAAAGGTTTATCGATGTCATGGTTGAATCCCTCGACGATGCAATTGGGCTGGCAAGGGAATATGCCGGTCAAGAAAAACCGATCGGTATTGGAATTGTGGGCAACGCTGCTGATGTTTTCGAAGAAGCCCTTGCTAAAGATTTCAGGCCGGATATTTTAACAGAAATGTGTCCCTGCCACGATCCCTTCTCCTATATTCCTTCTGGGTATAGTCCGCAGGAAGCAGATCAGCTAAGGAAAGAGGACCGCGACCTTTACCTGGAAAAAGCCAGGGCAACAATGATTCGCCAGCTAAGGGCAATGAACCGGTATTTTGAACTTGGTGTGCCCACTTTTGAATACGGCACCAGCATCCGCAAAGAATGCCGCGACGGTGGAATGCCGGAAAAAGAGGCAATGACTATCCCGGGTTTTGTTGCAGAATATATCCGACCCCTGTTTTGCGAGGGACGGGGCCCCTTCCGCTGGACCTGCATATCTGGGGCGGCCGAAGACCTGGCCCGCCTTGATCAGCTTTGCCTTGATATGTTTAAAGATGACCTGCTGGTAACCAGGTGGATTGAACTGGCCCGCAAATACATCCCCATCGAAGCCCTGCCGGCCCGCATCTGTTACCTCGGTTTTGGCCAGCGTAAGCGCTTTGCCCTGGCTGTTAATGCTCTTATCAGAACGGGAGAAGTTAAGGGCCCGGTAGCCTTTTCCAGGGACAACCTGGATTCAGGCTCCATCGTGAACCCGACTTTTGAATCGGAAAACATGCCCGACGGCAGCGACCTGATATCTGACTGGCCAATGTTGAACGGACTCTTAAATGCAATCAGTATGTGTGATTTAATTGCCATCCAGGCCAATTATTCGATGGGCGAAGCAGTGCATACAGGGGTAACGATGATCGCAGATGGCACTGATGAAGCCGACCTGCGCCTTTCAGCCTGTATGACTGTTGACTCTGGTATTGGCGTTGTGCGCCACGCCCAGGCTGGATACCAAACCGCCAAAGATGTTGCCGAAGGCAGGGGTAAGCTTACCGGCGAAAGTATCAAGGTTCCCCTCTGGTGGACACCGCAGGCAACTTTTGGCCCTGAAGACCTTTAATAGCAGCACAAGGAATTAGCAATTACAATAAACAGGTAAAGGAGTACATTACAGATGAACAGGGAAGCGGCTGATCTTGTCCTGGCAAACGCGGCAGAACTGGTAACCGGGTCAGAAAATGGAAAAACGCTAACTGTAACCAGCCAGGGTTGGCTTGCAGCCAGGGATGAGCGGATCATTGCCCTGGGGCAGGAAGGGGATGTTTCCCCTCTTGTTGACCGGGAAATAACCAGGGTGATTGACACTGCCGGCAAAGTAGTTGCCCCAGGATTTATAGACTGTCACACACACCTGGTGTTCGGTGGATCAAGGGTGGAAGAATATGCAGCGCGTCTGACAACAGATGATCCGGATGAACTGGAAAGAAAGGGTATAAAGACGGGAATTGCAGTTACTGTCGGGCAGACCAGGAATGCCTCTGAAGAAGAGCTTTACCTGGCAGCAGAGGCAAGGTTAAACAGGATGCTCGCCGCCGGAACTACCACGGTGGAAAGCAAGAGCGGATATGGCCTTTCTCCTGAATCTGAAATCAAAATCCTGAAAGTCAACAAGCTTTTGGATAGAAACTCCCCGGTTGATATCATATCTACCTTCCTGGGAGCCCATGGCTGGCCTGACGATCTGCCCCGGGAACGCTATATAGAACTTTTAATTAAAGAGATGGTCCCCCGGGTTGCTGAGCTTGGCCTGGCCCGGTTTTGTGATATCTGGTGCGATGACGGTCATTACTCGGCAAAAGAATCGGAAATGATTTTGAAAGCCGGTCAGGACTACGGGTTGGAGCCCAAAATTCACACCGATGCTTACTCATACATAGGCGGTTCAGACCTGGCGGCAGAAATGAAAATGGTTTCTGCCGATCATTTGAACTACACCCCTGTTCCGGCGATGAAGAAAATGGCAGCAGCAGGAGTTGTCGGGGTTTTGATGCCCGCCCTTGATTTTGCCGTACAGCACCCCAGGCCTTTTGATTACCTGGCCATGAAAGCAGAAAACCTGCCCATAGCGCTGGCTACCAATCTTTGCCCCGGGTGCTGGACAGAATCCATGCAGTTTGTTTTAGCGCTTGCCTGCCGTCTTTACAAGATGAGCCCGGCTGAAGCGCTGATTGCTGCTACCCTTGGCGGCGCGGCTGCCCTGGGCCTGGCTAAAGATTATGGCTCGCTTACCGTGGGGAAATATGCCGATATCCAGGTATGGGATATCCCCAGTCATGAGCATCTTGTGTACAGGCTGGGCGGCAACGTGGTTGAAAAAGTGATTAAAAAAGGAAAGCTGGTAATTGATCACCTGACCGGCCAGGATTGACTGTCAGTTCAGAAAGGAATGGTTTAATGGACAACAAAGCCTTTAATAAAGTTCTTGATTCAGAAGATTTTACAACCGGAGGCGGTTCTGCTGCCGCCCTGGCCGGGGCAATGGCTTCTGCCCTGGTTGCCATGGTTGCTAAACTGTCCCTGAAAAAAGAGTATGGGTTGCCCTTTGAAAAGCAGGAGAAGGTTGCGGCCGAAGCCGAAAATTTAAAAGATCTCCTGTTAAAAGGAGCAGCAGAAGACATTGAAGCCTTTGCCCTGGTTAAAGAAGCGTACGGACTTCCTAAAAATAGCGATGCTGAAAAAGCTAAGCGGGCTGAAATGATTGAAAAGGCTTTTGTCACCGCCGCCAGGGTTCCTGCTGAAAACGCAGATAAATGCAGGCGCGCGCTTGATTTGGCTAAGATGCTCGATGGCAGTTCCAACCCGGCTGCTGCTTCTGATCTTAAGGTGGCCCTGGGCCTGGCTGAAACAGGCCTGAAAGGCTGCCTGGCTAATATAGAGATTAATCTTTCTTCTATTAAGGACCGGGCTGTTCTGCAGCAGCTTGAGGATCTCTTTAAGGAATTAAAAAAGGATCTCTAATTTAATTAACACCTGGAATAAGGTTTATGAGCAGTTTACGAAAGAGGTGCTGTAAGTGAAAGTATTAATGTCTGTAACTAATATCAGTGAAGGTAAAAATGAAATATTAATTGAA